>CAYOTD010000148.1:7438-9388 GCA_964406685.1 uncultured Solibacteraceae bacterium
GCGTCATGGTGGAGTGCTTCTCCTCCAGTCCCGCCATGCGGAGGGCGTAGTCGCGGCGTTCGGCGCGGCGCTGGCGGGCCACGCCGTAGACGCCGCTGAAGAACTCGATGTTCTCCTCCACCGTCAGGTCGTCGTAGAGCGAGAACTTCTGCGACATGTAGCCGATGCTCTGCTTTACAGACTCCGGATCGCGCGCCACGTCGAAGCCGTGCACCAACGCGCGCCCTTCGGTGGGCGCCAGCAACCCGCACAGGATGCGGATGGCGGTGGATTTGCCCGCGCCGTTCGGCCCCAGGAAGCCGAAGATCTCGCCGCGCGCCACTTCGAGCGATACGTGGTCGACGGCCACGAAATCGCCGAAGCGCTTCACCAGCCGGTCTACGACGACGGCCGCCTCAGGCATGCGTGCCCGCCTCCTCCCGGCGAATCTCGGCGATGAACGCCTCTTCCAGCGTCGCCGCCCCTCCGGCCGCCCGGCGGAGCTCGGCCGGCGTGCCGCAACGGATCAGCCGGCCGCGGTGCATCAGGCCCACGCGGTCGCAGCGCTCGGCCTCGTCCAGATAGGCGGTGGTGACGAAGACCGTGAGTCCACCCGCGATCAGTTCGTGCAGGATCACCCAGAAATCGCGGCGCGAAACCGGGTCGACGCCGTTGGTCGGCTCGTCCAGAAACAGGACCTGGGGATGATGGAGGAGGGTGCACATCAGGGCCAGCTTCTGCTTCATGCCGCCGGAGAGCTTGCCGCCCTGGCGGCCGCGGAACGGTTCCATGCGCGTCATGCGCAGCAGGCGCGCCATCAGCTCGTCGCGGTCGCGCCCGGTGACGCCGAACAGGTCGGAGTAGAAGAGCATGTTTTCTTCCACCGTCAGGTCGCCGTAGAGCCCGAAGCGCTGCGCCATGTAGCCGATGCGGTCCTTGACGGCCTGCGACTCCCGCGCGACGTCCAATCCCGCAACCATCGCCCGGCCTTCGGTGGGATCGAGCAGGCCGGCGAACAGGCGCAGCGTCGTGGTCTTGCCGGCGCCGTCCGGCCCGACCAGTCCGAACACTTCGCCCCGCGCGACCTCGAGATTCAGGCGGTCGACGGCCGTCACCTCTCCGAAGCGGCGGGTGAGATTCTCGGCGCGCACCATGGCTAGTTGCCCTCGAGCAGAATCTGGGCGTCCACCGGCATGTTGGACTTCAGCTCCCGGTGCCGGTTGTCGACCTCGATCTTGATCCGGTAGACGAGCTTGACGCGCTCTTCGGGCGTCTGGATCTGCTTGGGAGTGAACTCCGCCTCCGAGGCGATGAAGGTCACCTGGCCCCAGTACTGCTTGCCGGGATAGGAGTCCGTGGCCAGCCGAGCCTTCTGGCCCAGCTTGACGCGGCCCAGGTCGCGCTCGTTGATGTAGCCGCGCAGCCAGGGACGGTCGATGTCGCCCAGCTTGAGCACCGAGGCGCCGGCCGCCACCACCTCGCCCAAATCCGCCGACTTCACCAGCACCACGCCGTCGATGGGCGACAGCACGGTGGTGTCGTTGAGTTGCGAGTCGACGACGCTTAACTGCGCCCGCGAGCGGTCGATCTCGGCGCGGCGCGCCTCGACCTCTTCCTCGCGGCGTTTCAACTCCAGGTTGGCGGCGCGCGACAGGCGCAGGGCGGCGCGCGCCCGCTCCACCTGCGCGCGGGCGATTTCGATCTCCTCTTTGCGCGGCCCTTCTTCCACCAGCGCGAGGCGCTGTTCGGCCTGCCGCAGGGCGGCCGCCGTCTGGTCGAAGCGAGCGCGGTACTGGTCGCGCTGGGCGGTGGAGATGTCCTCGTTCTTGTAGAGAGTCTGCGCGCGATCCCAATCGCGTCCGGCCTGGTCGTGCGCCCTGCGGGCCACGGCCCCCACCGCGCGCGCCAGCGGAATAACCAGCGGGCGGCAGCCGGCGAGCATAACGGCGAGGCGCGCCACGGCCAGGCGCC
>CAYOTD010000149.1:0-9348 GCA_964406685.1 uncultured Solibacteraceae bacterium
CCGCTCTGATCGGCATCAGATCGGAATGACTGATCGACATCATCGGAATCCCCACTCAGGACTGGTTCGAGATGGGATGTTGTCGGCGGACCTTACTTCTTAGCCCGTTTCTTCTGCTGGCGGCGCTCCTGTTCGAGCGTGACGTCGCCGATCTTGGCGAACAACTGCAGCGTAAGCGTTGCGATATCGACGACGAATGCGGAGCGGATGTTCATGGATCGCATCCAGCTTTGAATTCCACCCGGCGGGAGCGCGAGAACGCCATCCCGCTTCTTATCCATGAACACTTCGAACTTGGTCTGCCCCTGCTCATCCTCGTAGGCTATGAGCGCCATGCTAGGGATCTGGTCAAAGTCCTCCGCGCTCTCGCAGAGCCGGATCAGATCGTAGATTCCCAGGACTGCCTGAATGCCCTGGACGGAAATAAAGCCAGCAGCCACCAGGGGGATCTTGCCGGAAAACTCACGCAGCAGGGACAGGTAGATCAGATCGAGGATCGAATACCGCCGGCGGTGCCCCCGCCCGGGCGGCTGCTCTTCCGCGATGGCGACCAGCACACCGCGCTTGTGCCAGGTGTGCAACGTATCCGCCGTGAGCCCCGTGATCTGCAAGGCTTCGGTGTGCGAGAACGCCGGTTCCCGAAGCTTGGCAAAGTCGACAGGCGGGATCGCCTTCAGCATGGTCTGAGTACACCGGTTCCCATCGCCCCCGGGTCCGCTCCAGGGATAGGAGTGATGGGCATGTGCCCATCAACATTATATGGGCAACTGCCCATCATTTGTCAACAGGAACGAACCAGGACAAGTTGCAAGTACTTGGTAGGAGAAGATATTTTGCCTTCTTACAGCGGGAAACAGAGGCCATAGCCCTGGTATCGGCGGTCACCGATGAGAAGTGGACCTCTGACTGGCTCCGCAAATTCAAGGCGCGCATGGGTGAGCACAACAGAGTCACCCGGTACCCGATAGCACTCCGCGCGGCGAGCACTCGATAAAAGCGGTGACGGGGTAAGGATCACGGAACAAGAAGCAGCCAAATCTTCGGGAATGCAAATGTGACGCAAGCTGGATCGGAGCAGCGCCGTCCACTCCGCAAGCCTCCGGAGGTGTCGCTCATTGGACGACAGTCTGCGCAACCCGTCCGGCGAGTGTGTAGGCACCTTAAAGCCGCGCGCAAGCGCGACCGGAATCACAGACTGCCAGATCCGGCTGGAACGGATGAACTGTGACCAAACCTTGTCCCGCTCTGGCCGACCCGGAAACTGCAAGAGTTGGTACGCCGATGTCCCCTTTTCGATGACTTCCCCGTCCATCGAGGCGCACAACACACGGTAAATCTCATGTGCATTGCTCTCGCTGCCAGCGGCGGCGTAGCCCAAGAGTGCGAATCGCCGGACACGACCATCGGCCTTCCCGTGGACGCTAACGGAAGGTAATGGCACAAATGCGAGGTGGGGCTGTTCGGTTCGCTTCTCCTCGCCTGGAAGATGCCCCGATATCAACTCCTGAGCGAGTTCGGGCTGGTCCCACCGCTCAGATTCGAGCGCGATATCCACGGCCTTCTGTCTGATCAGACTACGCCAGAAACCGGCGTTCTCGGGGTCGCAAGAAAGCGGTAATTCGTCGGGGTTGTCTGTAATTGGAACGAGCTGAAACAGTGAAACGTATATCGGACGCAAGCCCTCGACCGCCCCGCGCGCATAGCCTTGGCGGCGCAGAAACCTGCTCGCCGGCGATCTGCGAGTCCGAGCTGGAACAACCTGAGCATGGTTCCGAATCAAATCATCAGTTGTGCCCCGCCTGGCGACCAGGAGATCGACCTCAAAGTCCTGGTTCCTCGGCCACCACTTCTCGTTCCCAACGTCGTTCTCCCCGGAAGGGACTTCCCCTAGTAGAATTTGGCCTTCGACACGATCCTCGGCGCGCCCGAGGTAACGGACTTGCGCCACCAAATCCCTCAACTCTCGAAAATGCTGTTCAGCCGTTTGTTGGGCAACCAACTCTTCCAACTGCCAGATGTATGTAACTGAGAGCGGGCCGCGTGAACGCCCAGCAGCGCGGCGCGGCAGCGTGGGAGCAAGCAGAATGGATGTTCGCGTCAGATCGGTCTTTGCCGGATTGTTCTGCGGAATCGCCAGTCGAAAGCGCGTTGCCGAAACGTCATCTTCGAAAATTTGTGAGGCGATGATTTGCGGAGGGGGCTGCTTCTCGAGCCAGCGCAGCGCGTCCAACGCATCCCTTGCCAGTTGCTGCTCGTGTCCCTTCGGGATGCCGGTCAAGGCAGCAGCCATGAGCGCCTGATGCATCCGCGCTGGCGACGGTGGCCAGTCCAGCACCTCCTTCCGATCCTCAGTCAGCCGGACTCCTTGGTAGCTGTGTGCAACAAAGGTCCAGCGGAGAACAAGTGCTTTCATCACGCCTTCTTTTGCCTGCGCGCAGGCTTCGAAGCACCCCCTTCGGCAGGATTGGCTGGCGGTGGTGTTGCGCCTGTCGCAGATGCAACCCCGAAGTCCTCCCTCAGGGATTCCTTTGTGAGAACAAAAGGCCCTGTTTGGTCCGGGATCTCCAAGATCCCCTTCGCTTGCTTCGCGACCGCTATCAGCATGCGGCGATCTTCGTAGAGCTTCTTCAGCGCCTCCTCCTCCGCGTAAGTTCCATCGCCTCCTCGGAGTTCTACCTTGCGCGAGACCGTCAGCAGCTCGCAGCCCGAACGCAGTCGGTGGCTACCGGTTGAGCGAGGGTACGCCTCAGCCAGAGCGGCCAGCGCGAAGAGATACCGCCTCGCAGCGTCTGTCTTTGCTACGTCAGTCTTATTGTCTTTGTCCTGACAACTCAGCCGGGCAATGTCCGTTAACGAAATCAGCGCCAGACGTTCAATTTTTCCTTTCACCAGGACACCCCCAAGCCCCTCAGTGGGTGCGTTGGTGTACCCTCGCTCGGCCATCTTGTCCTGATCTGATTTGTCGGCCGCTGGCTTATCCAGAACCGCTTTGGCGAACTCGTCGGCGGAGTATGGGCCGCTATACAGAGCGTGACGCCGGCAGGGAACTACATCGAACGCATCGATCCGCGAAAGCAGGACGCGGGCATGCTTGTGCTGCGATTCTTCCGCGCGACTGTCCCAAAAGCCAAAGACGACACTGGTGGGCATCAGTTTCAAAAGCTTCAAGGCATCGCCATTCGCAAAGGCGCTGATCGCGGCCTTTGCATCGTCCTTCTTGTCCGACAACCGAACGCGAAAGTCGGCTACTCGGTGGGGGAGCCGGAAGACACTTTCTTCGGCCTTCTTTTCTCCCGATCTCGGAATTGTCACAGTCGCCTGAGGGACCAATGACCGGAGGTCGGAATCTTCAAGGAAGGCCTCTTCCATTCTGTTCGCCTGCGACTGGGGCGAGTCAAGTGCGCAACGCTCCGCACTGATGATCTGCTGGCGTTGCACAGTCGTCTTTCCCTTCCCACGAATCGTCTCTTGAACCTGACCGTACACGACGCCCGATAGATCGTAAACAGGCGGGTCATTATCGCCGGTTCCGGCGTACGATGCGGGGAATACCGGAAAGTCCATTCCGCCCGCGGGTTCCAGCGATTCGAGAACGCGAATCACTGCTGGTAGTTTTACGGCCGCGCCGGGTTTCCTGGCGTTCACACTCAGCAAGCGATCAAGTAGCTCGATAGCTTTGTTAAGATCGTCTTCTTGCACCTGGGATTCGGTCATGATGCGCATCTCCTATCTTTGTTCTTCGAGTATGGCCTCCGGGAAAAACCGGTAGGCGGCGCCTTTTCCGTAGGCGGCGCCGCGGGTTGTGGTCCGATAGCGCCGCGCGGGGAATCCATCAAGCCGCCCTGCAACAGCATAAGGCACCAGGCAAAGTGAGATTGGCTGGAGCCAGATGGAATACGAAACTGCGGCCTCACCTACTTGCCATGCTTGAACGGTGGCAAAGAATGAAGCTGCCGCGATGCTCAACAGTTCTATCGCCGGATAGACTGGATCCAGGTCCCCACTGCCGTCGTCATTGGAGCTGAAACCGAGGTCGTATGCGTGTGAACCGACGCGGCAGTCGAATCCCCAACTCCCGGCGCCACGTGCCAACTGGCAGAGCCAGGAATTCGTATCAGCCGGCGATACAAGGCGCTGTTGCTGGTCCCTTAACAGCTTCTCTGGCGTGACCTGCGCTGAGAATGTCTTGAATGGCGAGGTCTTCTTCTTGCCGCTGGCCTCGGCGAGTAAAATGAAAGGGTTGCAGCCGATTTTGCTGCCGGCCACAAAGGTCCCTTGCTCCGCCGACCCGAGGCCTGGGACCCAATTCATGCGACGTACAAATTTGTCAGCAACTTGGAACAAACTCGCCTCCGTAAAAGCCGTTCGCAAGACGAGTCCCTTATCACTCCACCAACATTCAGATTCGATCCGCCCGCCATCAGAAGTTCTGCTCCTCGTGGCAAGGGCAATGAGCGCAACTCCGGAAAGAACATGGGCTAGATTGCGTTCGTCCAACGGGAAAGACAGCTCAGAGAGGCGATCACTGCTCATTGGCATCGTCCTCTTCATCCGCTTGGCTCGCCGCAGTATCGGCTGCCTTGACCAATGCCTCGAGATAGGCCAGCCGCCAGGGGCCAAGCAGACGCTGGAGTCGGGAAAAACGCTCGGCGGATTGAATGCGTATCGCGGATTGCCGCTGCTTCGAGTACGAATGTTTCTCCAAGATGCGGTCGGCAAGCCAAGGCCTAACGTGACCGTGGTGAGATGCGATCAAGTGGTGCCAAAGATCTATCCAGATCTGCTCCTCGGAATCGGACAGTACTGGCGGTAGCTTGGGCAGCCGTCCGCCAGTCACCTTCAGAAGTGACTCCCATTCGTGCCGGAATCCGCCCATCCTTGCTGGCTGTGCAACGAGGGGCTTCGCCACAGGATTCGCGAGATCCCTGTTCCCCATTGCTGCCTGCCATTTGGGATTGTTTTTCCCGAGGTCATGCACGCTCGATGCCTCGGAGATCAGAGAACGTAGGAACTCGCTTCCTGGGGCTACGGTCTCTGCTATCCGGCCGCCCACTTCTTCCGCGCGTCTCAGATGGTCGTTTAAGAACTGCGGTGATTGCACCAAATTCTTCACTCTAAGGTAGACAAATCGAAATCTGGCGGTACCGACGTCGAAAGTTTGACTCACGCACGGCCGCCATTCTTTACCCGCGGGCGGGTCGGGAGGTCGGTCACCAACAGAAGCACAGCCTGGTGGGTGCGGTTCTCCAGCTGTGTTCACCGGCTCGATTCGCGAAGCTCCGTCTCCTGAAGTCAGCCGATGATTACCAGGCTGGACTTCTCTCACTTGCCGCCAGTAGGAAGGACGTTGGGTCGACACTCCCTCCAGCACGTCACAAGTGGCAACATCGCCTGTTTCCTCCAGTAGCTCGTTTAGACTATTGTGGCCTCTCGCCAATGTCGGCAGAACCAGGATCGCATCTGGCTTCAGGATGAACTCGCTGTTGCGGTCCAACGCGACCCGCCATTCTTCACCGTCAAAAACGGCGACTGGAATCTTCGACGCCTCGGAGGATTCGAGCCACGTCCTGGCAGCGGAAATCGCAACATAGTGGAGTTCGGCGCGGCAGGGCGGAAACATCGTGAAAATCTCTTCGACACGGACCCTGATGGATTGTTCGTCTGATTCGTCTTCTTCAGGGCGGGACGCTGCTAGCCCGTCCATCTCCAGCCGGAAAGCGACACCGATCAGAGGAGTGCCTTCCTCGTCGGGCAGGATGCCGTAGAGAAACGGATGCACAGGCGTGAAGTAGTTTTGCGGGCTGGTGGTCGCCGACCAGTGCTCTATTTGAGAGGAGGTCAGGACTGGTACTGCAACGGGGCCACCCGTTACGGGAGCCAGCCTATGCTTCAGCCAAGAGGTGGGCGAGCGAGCATCAACGACTCCTTGTTGGTCGAAATGACCTCCCAATAGAACTCTTCGCGTAGCCGCACCAACAAGTTCGGCCGGATTAAGTCGTTTTGGCTTTTTACCTCCGTTTCCCCCAGCCTCGTTTTCATCGGCATTGTCTGATCCTGCGGCGGTGGCCGTGTTCCAGGGAGCACCCACAAGGAACCAAGGCGAAGGAACATTTCCGTCCGTCAGTTCGGCGCGCAATGCTCGCGCCAGCTGGATGATCCGCCGTTGAACGTCGCGCGGTGGCACATCCGGCTTGACGAAGATGGTCATGGTAGGCGCTTCGCACTGCCTAGAACGACACCGCTGGCTGAGCCTGCCGCGACGGTCCAACCGCCCAAGCCTCTGAAGCAAAGTGGGCAGCGAGGCAAAATCGCAGAGAACCACTGATGCATCCGCATCAAGGCCAACTTCTGCCGCAGCAGTTCCTACCAGAAAGACGCTTTCCTTGATTTCGCTTGCTTCTTCGCCTTCCTCAGGAGGACGGAAGCGTATGAAAACGGGGTGTTTCTCGATCCGACCACGTTCGTATCCGCGAAGTCGCCCAGTAATTGTCAGAACCCGGTCCTTGAACTGCTTCTGGAGATGTTTTTTGATCTTGTTCGCGACGCCTGGCTCGCGTACGAAAACCGCAACGTTTTGGTGCCCCTTGCCGAGCGCTGCGGCCTCTGCCCCAATTACTTGGTCGGGTTTTTCGTCCCCGGTAATCCATCTGATCTTCACCTGCCGTGTTTGTGCGGCTATGAGACGATCACGGAGGCGCGGATCGCCTTCGTCTTCAGGAATGAGTCTGAAGATCGAATCTGCGTTCGGTGGTGGCAGGGACGGAGTCGCGGACAGCTCCGTGGCCCAGAAAGGAAGGTGTTCGAACACAGCGGAAAGAGCCGCAGGAATGTTTCGGTCGGCCGCCTCGATGAACCGGCGCGCTTGACGGAGCGTAAGCAGGAACTCCGGTACGAGGTGGGCTTCGTCTACACAGATCCAAGCGTCTACTGCCAGGAGAGCAGCCTGCAACGGCCGGCTCCATTTGCCGAGACCGTACCCTTGGAACAGGAGCCGGCTGCCGATCTGGTCAACTGTACCGATAATGAGTTGTGGTACCGAGGGGGCAATAGACCACTCCCGGTCATCTACCAATTGACCCCGAAGTTGGACAACCCGAAAGACATCCGCTGCGTCTCGACTTAAGGACGCCAGTCCCTTCCGTAGTTCAGCGAGCTCGCTATTGCATGCCGAGAGCTTGGCGTCAAGCTGGCGGGCTAAGCGAAAAACCTGCTGCACAAGCACGCGCCGGTTCACAACCCAAACGAGGCGCCGAGGGACCGGCCTCCGCGAACCCCGCTCCAGCCCATACCACGCCAACGCCAGGATCCAGATGACGGTGACGTCGGTTTTGGCGGCCCCAGTGGGGAGGTCAATGAGGTTTGGATGCCATCCCTCCGTGAGTCTCTCGAACAGCCTGCGCATCCATCTCATGGGAGGCTGATCTCGCAGCGCGGTGTAATTCTGTTCGAAAAACTGGACGCGACTTTGAGGCGAGAACCCGGTGGATCGGATGTCCGTTTGCATCTATATGGTAAATCGGTATTTTACTCCTGCATCCACTGACTGCGTGCAACCCGCGGCACAACCGGAGGCGTAAGCCGCGCAGCCAGGGCATCGAGGCGGTCAGCCTCTCGCTCCAACGACAGTCCCATCGAGATGAGCGCCTGGAGCGCGGCAAAGGCGTAGACGCGGCAGTCGAGGGCCTCGCCGCGCGTTCCCTTCTTCCGCCGCCACTCCCGGACGGGTGCGCCACGCGAGTAGGTCGTCACCAGGATCTCAGACAACAGTTGCTCGAAGTACTCCTGACTCCGATCCGCCGGGAAGTGGCAGAAACCGGGAGAGGGCTCGACGATCTTCAGGCGGCCGTAAACCGTCGACTTGGCGCTGTCCACGCCCACGGTGTAGAGCAACGTCCCGTTCTTGCGGCTCGGCCGCTTCGGCCATACCGGCAGCGGTCCGGCCTTGCCCTTGATCGCGAACACGCGTTTGTGGAACCGGCCGCGCGCAAACTCGTAGACCTGCTGGGTGTGGAAGCCCGAATCGATGCAGCATGCCGAAACTGGCAGCGTGACGCCGCGCTCGTGCGGCCAGGGCTGCGCCAGCAGTTCGTCGAGGGACTGCCAAACCCCCGGCGCGGAGGGATCGCCGGGCAGCACCTGGTATCCGACGGACCAGGACTCCTCGCCGCGGCCCCAACCGACGAACTCCACTTCGAGCCGGTCGGCCTGGACGTCCACGCCGCACGTCATGGCCGCCACACCCGCCGGCAACTTCGGCCCGTAGTGCTCACGGCGGGCCAGCAGCGTGGCCAGGTCCACGGAGGTGTGCGCCTCGTCGTCCCACGGCTCACCCAGCGCGGTGTTGATAAACGTGCGTAGCGTTTCCGGACTCTCCTTGGCCTCCAGGAACTCGGCCGCCGTCTCGCCCCAGTCTTTCCATGGCGAGTACAACTGGTTGATCCAGAAGCCCGCCACCTTCGACGCAGGATTCGCGGGCCGCCACTCGCCGCGCGCAAGCATCCACGGTTTCTTGAACGCCGGGATGAGGGCAACACAGTGCTCACATCGGTAGGCCGCGGCTGCCGTGTCGGCGTCCGGCCACTCGAGGTTGGGCCAACGCAGGATCTGGAAGTGGCCGCACTCCGGGCACGGCACCCAGTAGCTCTGGCGGTTCGACTTGAGCCACACCGTCTCCACGCGCGAGGCGCCTTTCACGGTCGGGGAGGAGACCATCACGATCTTGCGATTCCAAAACGTCGCCGTCCGCTTGATGGCCAGTGAGACCGGATCGCCCTCGGTGCCCGCGCTCGCCGGGTAACGGTCCACTTCGTCGAGCAGGACGTAGCGGATGGGCCGGGCGGCGAGGCCTGCCGCCGAGTTCGCGCCGGCGATGGTGATGTGGCCGCCGGGGAACCGCTTGTGGAGCGTGGTGTTGTTGGCGTCGCGGGAACGCACGTCGGAGACCTTGCCGCGCAAGCAGGGTGTGTCGCGCAGCATGGGGGCCAGGCGATCCTTGGACCACGACTTGCCGTCCTCGACGCGCGGCTGCACGACGAGCAGCGGGCCTGGGTCGCGGTCGATGATGTAGCCGACGAAGTTGTTGAGAATCTCCGTTTTACCAATCTGCGAACTGCTCATCACCACGATTCGCTCGTAGGGGCTGTAGGGCGAGAGCGCGTCCATGATGGCCCGCTGGTAGGGAGCGCGACCGGTGCGCCACTCTCCGCGCTCGGCCGATGCCTCGGATGATAGGCGGCGGTTCTGGTCGGCCCACTCGGAGACGGTCTGGCGCGGAGGCGGCTCGAGCGAATCCGCCAGGCGCGCCACGCAGACCTCAAGCCCCATGGCGGATGTCCTCGGCGAGTCCCC
>CAYOTD010000150.1:0-1133 GCA_964406685.1 uncultured Solibacteraceae bacterium
CCGCGCCGGCCAGGGCGATCACCCCGCCCAGCCCCCAGAGCAGCAGGATGGCCGCCGGCGAGGACAGGCCGGCGAGCTGAAAGCCCAGGCTGGTGAAGACGCCGGTGCCGATCATGTTGGTGACGATCACCGCGGCCGCCGTCGGGAAGCCCATCACCTTGCGCACGAGGTCCGGAACCGTCGCCATTCGTTTCTCCGGAAGCGCTGTTCCTTGACGTTCTGTCGTTATACTGTCACATCGCCGGATTTGTTCCGTGGAACGGACTTTTCACGATCGAGCGGGAGCCATTTGTCATTTTCCATTTGTCGTTTGTCATTTTCCATTTCAGAGATTCGAGATTCGAATGGGCGATCCGGTTCAGAAATGGCCTTTGGCAAGAATCGGTTTGAAAATGTCCGATGACAAATGGCAATTGGCAAATGACAAATGGATTGCTTCCCTGATTTTATGTATCTTCAGTACCTCCATCCAGTTTGACAATCCAGGCCGCGGCGGCGTAAAATTCCTCATCGCACGAAGTCCGGGAGACACCATGAAGCGTTCCCCCATCGCGCAGGCAGGAATCTTGGCAGTTCTGGCCCTTCTCTTCTTGCCGGCACTCCTGGCAGATGGGCCGGACGAGCTGGCGGCCATCCGCAAAGCGATCGCCGAGCAGGGCGCCCGCTGGGTGGCGGCGGACAATCCCATCTTTCGCCTCTCCACCAAAGAGAAGCAGGCGATGCTGACCCAAGCGGTCCCTTACCTTTCTCCAGGCGACGAGTGGTTCGAGCCCGACTTGGACCGCACCCTGCCCGCCGCCCTCGACTGGCGCAACAACGGCGGGAACTTCGTCACACCAGTGCGCGCTCAAGGCGACTGCGGCTCCTGCTGGGCCTTCGCCTCCGTGGCCTCCGCCGAGGCCCGTCACGCCTGGCGCAACCGGCTGACCGACCCCCAAATGGATCTATCGGAACAGCAGGTGCTCTCCTGTTCGGGAGGGGGGAACTGCACCCTCGGCTATTGCAGCACCGCGCTGGACTACCTCCGCAACTCCGGTGCGGCCGATGAAGCCTGCTTCGTTTACGCCGCCAGTGACCTCGACTGCAACCTCCGCTGCGCCGACTGGGCCGACCGGGCGATCAAGATCCAGTCG
>CAYOTD010000150.1:1157-4306 GCA_964406685.1 uncultured Solibacteraceae bacterium
CACAAGGAGATTACACTTCCACTGACCTGATCAAGAACGCCCTTCTGGACGGGCCGGTAACTACCTGGTTCCGAGTCTATCAGGACTTCTACGCCTACGGCGGCGGAGTCTACCAGCACGTCTGGGGCAGCTACCTCGGCAACCATTTCGTCCTGATCGTGGGCTGGGACGACGCCACCCAGGCCTGGCTGTGCAAGAACAGCTGGGGAACGTACTGGGGGGGCAACGGAGGCTATTTCTGGACCGCCTTCGCCGGCGCCGGGTGCGAGTTCGGCTCCTGGACAATGGCCGCCACAGCCATCCCCGGCGGTGACCTGTCAGTCACGGCGGCCGACCTGGCCATCCTGCGGGACCGGTTGGCCGGAGCCTCCCTGCCCGGCGGCACCCGGCGGGCCGACTGCGACACGGTCACCGACGGCGCGATCAACGCCGCCGACCTGGTGTGGGAGATCCAGAAGCTGAACGGCCGCATACCTTGACAGAACCATCTTCACCGCAAAGTCGCAAAGGACGCAAAGGGGATCCAATGCTTTGGGATCCAATCCGGCAGGAGCAAGAATATCGATGAAGTACAGGCTGGCGCAGGCGGTGCAGTACGACGACCTGGACGCGGGGCTGCACCTGCGGCTGGCGGCGCTGGTGCGCTTCTGCCAGGAGTCGGCCGTGCGCCACTCGGAGCACGCCGGCTACTCGGCCGAGCGCCTGATGGCCGACGGCGTGGCCTGGGTCATGCACAAGCTCGGCGTCGACGTGCGCCGCTACCCCCGCCGCGGCGAGACCCTCGCCGTGACCACCTGGTCGCGCGGCGGGCAGGGCTTCCGGGCGTACCGGGACTTCATCCTGACCGCGGGCGACGCGCCGGGCGCATCGGCCGCCGGCCCCCAGGCCGCACCGCCCTCCGGCGAGGTGGTGGCCGTGGCCGCCAGCGAGTGGTTCTTCGTGGACGCGGTCCGCAGCCGGCCGAAGCGCTTCCAGCCGCAGTTGCTGGAGGAGTACACCACTGAAGCCGACCGCGCCCTGACAGTGGACTTCGAGCAGTGGCCCGCCTGGGACGGCGCCGGCGCGGACTTCGAGCTGGAGATCTCCACCCGACGCTCCGACTTCGACAGCAACGGCCACGCCAACCACGCCGCCTACCTGGATTTCCTGGAGACGCTGCTCTGGCGCGCGCCGGCCGTCTCCGGGGCGGACGCCTTCCCGCCGGTGCGTTCGGCACGGCTGACCTTCGCCGGCGCGACGCCGCCGTCGGCCGCCGCGGTGGCCGGCAAGCTCCGGAAGACGGACGGCGGCGCGCTGTTCCTCATCGCCCACGAGGCCGGCCCCGCCTGCCACGGATCCGTCACCTTCTGAAAGATCGTCGACGTCATCAAGCTACCTGCAATCCATTGGTCATTTGACATTGGCCAATTGTCATTTTTCATTTGCGGAAATGCGAATCCCAAAGCATGCGCGGGGTTTGGAACATGACCAATGGCAAATGGCCAATGGCCAATGTCAAATGGATTCCCTATCCGCATCCCATCTCGGTGTTCTCTGTGTGTCTGTGGTGAATTCTGCTTCCGATTTCAGGGGAGGGGGACGTCGAGGGTCAGGACGCCGCTGCGGCCGTCGGCGGCGTACACCAGCACGGAAACCTTCCACGGGCCCGCCGGACGGCCCGATGGCAGTGGGACCTCCACGACGCCTTCCGGGGAGACGGGGAGGAGGGGCAGGAAGAAGGAGTCCGGGTCCTCCGGCGCCGCCGGTTTCGGCCGGGCGGCCGCTCCCGCCGGATTCCGACCGGGCGACGGGGAAAGCAGCTCCCCCTCGGACAGCGAACCGTCCGGGACTTGGGACCCTTGCCCCGCGGGGCGTGGCACCACGCCCCGCCGGCCGGGGGAATCCGGCGTCAGCCGGCCCGCGTCTGTCGCGCCGCTCCACAGGCCGCGCGCCTGCAGCTCCCGGACGTACTCCGCCCGTCCCGGGAAGGGCCCGCCCGACGGCTGCCCCAGCCAGCCGTCCCCGCGGCACACCACCGACTGGCCCGGCCGGTCCGGGAACACGGGGGCGGGGACCGCCGGCGGCTCGGGATCGAGAACGAACGGGCGCCAGGCGGGTGCGGCCGCCGGATCGACGGAGGCGTCCCACCAGACCGCCGCGGCGCCGGCCTGCCCGCCGGGCTTCGCGACGGTCAGACCGCCGCGGTTCCCCCACTCGTCCACGCGCAGGCGGATGACGGCGGGACCGTCGGGCGGCACGGCGGCCGGGGTCTCCGTGGACAGCGCCAGCGGGGGATCCTCCCACGGGACACGGACCGGGAAGTCCCGGCAGTGGAGACGTCCGGCGCAAACCTGCAGGAGCCGCAGGACGAAGCCGCCCCGCAGCTCCTCCCCAACCGGCAGCGCCACCCGGGCGGCGCTTTCCCGGGGCTTCGTCCAGAAGCTGCGCACGGGCCCGCCGTCGCGGAACACCTCCACCAGGGCGCGGCCGCCGGGGCAGGCCGGCTCCCACGCGGCTTCCAGCGTCCCGCCGGGCCGGACCTCGGGGGTGCCCGCCTCCGCCGGCTTCCCGGCGTCGGCAGCCGGCGCCCCTTCCATCGGGAGGTCCGCCCACCCGGGGGGTGCGGCGCAGGCCAGCCGGAAGGGCCCGGCCGTTCCCACGGCCGGCAACACGAACACGCCGGCGAAACCGCCCGACGAATCGGTGATCTCGCTCCGCGAGTCCACTTCCGCGCCCCGGCCGTCCAGCAGGACCACCCGCACCGCCCGGCCCGCCAGCGTCTCCGCGGCGCCGGTCCGCCGGTTGCGGCGGAGGCTAGCGGCCTGGAAGCGCACGGCCTGGCCGGGCCGGTAGCGGGAGCGGTCGGGGAAGAACCGCGTCTGCTCGATCCAGTCCGGGACGGCCGGTGCGCTTCCGGCCGTCAGGGTTTCGGCCAGGGTCAGCTCCTCGTCACCGCGGCGCAGGAGCAGGTGGAACTTCCGGCCCGGGCGGATCCTCGCCATGGCGAAGCATCCCCTGGAATCGGTCGCCGCCGCCTACCCGCGGGGACTGACCCGCAGCTTTCGCCAACGGATCGCCATCGCTTCGGCCCTGGCGCTGAAACCGCGGCTGTTGATTCTGGACGAACCGACCAGCGGCCAGGATGCAGAGGAAAAATCCCAGCTGATGAA
>CAYOTD010000150.1:4316-9314 GCA_964406685.1 uncultured Solibacteraceae bacterium
GCCTGGACGGAGACGCCGGGCAGCGGTTCCCCGGTCCGGGCGTCCACCACGCAGCCCGCGGCTCCGTCGGGCCGGGGCGTGCAGACGACGGTCATCCGGCTGACCCAGAACCACCCCGCCTCCAGGTGGGGGGAGCGCTTCCAGTCCGGTTCCGGGCTGATCAGCACCCGGTAGAATCCCGGCCGCAGGGAAGGCAGTTCAATCTCCACGCGCCGCGCTTCGAACGCCGCCGGCTCCGGCAGTTCCAGCGATCCGGCGGCCTGGGGGCGGCGGGCCAGCAGCCGCTCCACCGACCGCCGGCCGCCCGCCGAGAATCCGATTTCGTGGTACTCCGGCTGATTGACCCACCGGTCGGGGTAGATCCGGTAGTAGGCGCGGCCGACGTTGCGGTAGCGGACGCGCAGCCGGGCCTCGCCGGGCACCATCACCGGGTCCGGCTCCAGCGCCAGCTCGTGGGCCGCCAGCAGCCGGGCGCGCTCCCGGCACCGCCGGCCGCCCGGCGAGTTGGGATAGGCGGCGGCGCCCAGCTCCGCCGCAGCCAGCGACTTGCCGAAATCGCCCTGACGCTCCCAGGCCGCCGACAGGTCCGCGCAGGCGGCGGAGAGCGCGGGCACGTCCGGAAACTCCCCCAGCAGCTGCTCCAGATTGCCGGACCACGCCGCGGCCACGCCGTCTCCCCACCCGGCCAGGGCTCCGACGGCGCGGAGCCGGCGCAGTTCCCACCCGAGGAACGCGTCCCGGTCGCCGTCGAGGCTGTGGGCGCCCAGCAGCCAGGCGTGGATGCGCAGGATCTTCCACCCGGGGGACGGATCGGCCGGGTCGTGCCGTTTGACCTCGGCGACGAAGTCCTCCCAGGAGCCGAGCAGCGGGGAATCCGGGCCGACGGCCGGCGTCCCGGCCTTCGCGGGAGCCTCGGCGGCCGACCCTTCGTAGAATCCCGCCGCCCGCGCCGCCACCCGGTCCAGGAGCGTCGGCAGGCCGGCGTCCGCCTCGGCCGGCTCCGGGAACGCGCCGGGCAGGGCGTTCGCCGGGATCTTCAGCAGGACCATCCGTCCGGCGAGGGCGGCCTGGTAAAGGCCGTCGATGCGGCGCAGGAACTCCAGCCGCGTCCAGGAGCAGAAATCGGCCGGCACTTCGCCGGTCCGGGCAATGTTCCGGTCGACGGCGTCGCCGTACGCGCCCAGGTACTCCTCATAGCGGGCCGCCAGCAGCGCCTGGACGGCGGGACGGACCGCTTCCGGGGCGCTGCCGGCCTCCGCCTCCAGCCGCCGGACCGCGGCGGGATCCGTCCCGGCCGTCTCCGCGGCCAGCGCCCGGAGCCAGGCCATGGGATCGCCGCTTCCGGACTGGGCGTCCCCCGCCGCGCGCACGACTCCGCCCGACTCCGCGCACATCGGGAACAGCAGCAGAGCCGCGGCCAGGACAGACAGCCGGATGCGCATGAGAACCCCTCCCAGGGATACCGCCCCGCCGACATTATACCCGCGCGGCCGGCCCGCGGGAAGAAGCCCGTTGCCCCCGGCCGAAATCCCCGCAACTTCGGTGAATCCCGCCCCGTACAATGTCATCAGAATCTTCGTCGAATCGTCAGCCTTCCCCGGCGGGAAGGATGAACTGAATCCCATAAACTAACGACAACCGGAGGATCTCATGAAGCATCGCACTGTTCTGCTGGGCCTGCTGCTGTCCGCCGTCCTGCTGGCCGGGTTCGTGCCCGCCCAGGACGTGGAGTATCCGCGGGTCAGCCCCAAGGCCGTCCTCACCCAGACCGTCGGCACCACCACGGTGACGGTCACCTACTGCCGCCCCGGCGTCAAGGGCCGCGAGATCTGGGGCAAGCTGGTGCCCTACGGCGAACCCTGGCGGACCGGCGCCAACGAGGCCACCACCATCAATTTCACCGATCCGGTCATGGTGGAGGGCCAGAAGCTCGACGCGGGCACTTACGCCTTCTTCACCATCCCGACCACCGGCGACTGGACCGTGGTCTTCAGCAAGCAGACCGACCTGTGGGGCTCCATGGGCTACAAGCCGGAGATGGACGCCCTGCGCGTGACTGTGAAGCCGGTCGCCATCCCGCCGGTGGAGTGGATGCAGTTCCTGTTCGCCGACCTGTCCGACACCGGCGCCACCCTGATGCTGCAGTGGGACAAGCTCTGCGTGCCGGTGAAGTTCACCGTCGACACGCCGGGCAAGATCTTCGCCGCCGCCTCCAAGAGCCTCGGCCGGCTGTGGGTGCAGCCCCTGCGCGCCGCCAACTACTGCCTCGCCTCAGGCACCAACCTGGAGCAGGGGCTGAAGTGGGCCAACCAGGCCGTCCAGATCCAGGAAAATTACAACACCCTGACGGTGAAGGCGCAGCTCCAGGGCAAGCTCGGCCAGAAGGCCGAAGCCATCGCCACGATGGAAAAGGCCATCCAGATGGGCAAATCCCAGAAGGAACCGCCGTACAACCTGGCCGACATGGAGAAGATGCTGGCGGATTGGAAAAAGTAGGCCGTCAGGATTAGAAGATCAGAAGATTGGAAGATTAGAAGATTCCGAACCGGAAACGTTGAAACGTTGGAACGTGTGAACGTTCCAACGTTTTTCTATTTATAGATTTCTCTGCGCCTCTGCACCTCGGCGGCCTCTGCGCGGACTTCTTCGTTCGATGACGAGCACGAGTGAACATGTCCCTGGGTACACAACCGGCCATGAAAATCTGCTGTCCGGTTCCATCCGGCGATCCGATATCTCACGCAGCGTCGCAGAGAACGCAGAGCAGAGACGTTCGGCGACACGCCGGCGCTTCTTTGCGAACTCTGCGTCTCTGCGTGTAATCTTCTGAAGCGATTACGAGCACGAGCACGAGAAACAGCGTCGGGATTCTGTTTTCGAGCAAGCACGATCGACGATTACGATCGGCCGGGAAAGTCAGAGTTCTGTTGTCCATGGTCCATGGTCCATCGTCCATCGTCCATGGTCGGATCGGCGGTCACCCGTCACCGGTCACCCGTCATCCGTCAATGTTCGATGTTCGTTCGGATGGCCCACCTGAAAAGGCGTGGAAAACGAAGGACAGGGCGACCACCAGGACGCAGCCGACGACGTTGTACCAGAGGAACGATATGTCCGTGAAGAGGAAGCAGGCCAGCACGCCCGCCTCGGCGATCAGCGCCGCCCAGAAGGCCGCCCCGCCGCGGACCCGCTGGCAGTAGAACGCCACCAGGAAGATCCCCAGGATGGTGCCGTAGAAGAGGGAGCCGAGGATGTTCACCGCCTCCACCAGCGACCCCAGCCGGCTGGCGTATTCGGCGAAGAAGACGGCGAAGCAGCCCCACAGGAACGTGGCCAGGCGCGAGACCCAGACCTCCCGCCGGCCGTCGCCGCCGCCCAGCAGCCGCCGCCAGACGTCCACCGTCGTGGCCGAGGCCAGGGCGTTCAGCTCCCCCGACGACGACGACATGGAGGCGGCGAACACCGCCGCCAGCACCAGCCCCACCAGCCCCGCCGGCAGGAACGTCAGCACGTAGGTCAGGAAGACGTAGTTGGTGTCGCTGGGGTTGGCCCCCGGATTGGCCCGCTTCAGGATCCCCACCGCCTGCTCCCGGACGCCGGCCGCCTTCGCCTCCGCCTGCCTCAGCGCCGCGCGCGCCGCCGCCTCCCGCGCCGGGTCGCCGCCGCGGCGGGCGTCCAGCAGCGCCTGCACCCGGGCGGACCGGTCGGCACAGGCGTGGCCGTAGGCGATCTCCGCCTGCCGGTACTCCCCCGCCAGCGGCCCCGACCGGACCTGGGCCACCGGCACCGGGTTGAAGAACACCGGCGGGGCGACGAACTGGTAGAACACGAACACCATGGCGCCCAGCAGCAGGATCAGGAACTGCATCGGCACCTTGACCAGGCCGTTGGCCAGCAGGCCGAGGCGGCTCTGGGCCACCGACCGCCCGGTCAGGTAGCGCTGCACCTGGCTCTGGTCGGTGCCGAAGTAGGCCAGCTGCAGGAAGAACCCGCCGATTAGGCCGGACCAGAGGTTGTAGCGGTTGGACAGGTCGAAGGTGAAGTCGACGGCCTTGAGCCGGTCCAGGGCGCCGGCCACGTGCAGGGCGTCGCCGAAGGAGACGCCGGGCGGCAGGCGCAGGACCACCACCGCGCCGGCCACCAGCATGCCCCCCGCGATGATGAGCATCTGGTAGCTCTGGGCCCAGGCCACCGCGCGGGTGCCGCCGCTGACGGTGTAGACCAGCACCAGGGCGCCGATCAGGCCGATGGTCAGGTGCAGGTTCCAGCCCAGCAGCACCGACAGGACCATGGCCGGGGCGAAGATGGTCAGGCCGCAGGCCAGCCCGCGCTGGACCAGGAACAGGAAGGCCGCCAGGGCCCGCGTCTTCAGGTCGAAGCGGCCCTCCAGGTACTCGTAGGCGGTGTAGACCTTCAGCCGGTGGAAGATGGGCACGACGGTGACGGACAGGACCACCATCGCCAGGGGCAGCCCGAAGTAGAACTGGACGAAGCGCATCCCGTCGGCATAGGCCTGGCCGGGCGTCGACAGGAAGGTGATGGCGCTGGCCTGGGTGGCCATGATGGACAGGCAGATGGTGTACCAGCGCATGTCCCGGTTGGACAGCAGGTAGCTTTCGGCGTCCTTGCTGCCGCGGCCCTTCCAGACGCCGTAGCTCACCACCAGGACCCACGACCCGACCAGGATGCCCCAGTCCAGGCCGCTCATGCGAACACCCGCCCGAAGAGCCAGAAGAGCGCGATGCAGAGCGCCAGTTCGCCCAGCACCACGGCGTAGAAGGCCCGCCAGCTGCCGAGGAGGGGCGGGGGCTCCTCCACGGCGGGACCTGGGACTTGGGGGCTGGGGGCTGGGGAATCGGGACTCGGGGCTCGGGACTCGGGGTGCGAGGCTCGGGGCGCGGGGTGCGAGGCTCGGGGCTCGATCCCCCATCCCTTTCTTCCCTGCCTGAATTCTCCCGGCTCCCTACTCCTCACTCCTCTCCCTCACTATTTACTGTT
>CAYOTD010000151.1:0-9276 GCA_964406685.1 uncultured Solibacteraceae bacterium
GCTACGTCCTGCTGACCGAAGGCTTCTACTACGAGCGCTGGTTCGGCGCCGGCGGGCACGGGGGCGAGGATCTCCGCCAGTGGCTGCGGGAATGGGCCCACGCGGTCGGGATCGTCACGGAAGAGTGCCGCCGGCTGAATCCGGCCATCGAGGTGCTGCCCTGGGAATACAACGTCGATTTCCGGCCCGGGCAGGCCGAAACCAAGCGCTACGGAACCGCGCAACTGCCGCGCTACTCCATCCCCCTGCTGACGTTCGAAAACGGAAAGGGCTTCGAACTGGACGGGGAGCGAGGCTGGCTCAAGGATTACGCCATCAACCAGGTTGGGCCCGCCGAAGTCACTCAGGCCCAGATCCAGGAAGCCAAGAAGCTCGGTTTCCGCGGCGTATACTCGAAGGCCGACACCTTCGCAAGCTGGCAGTACGGCACCTTCCCCTACCTTCCGTTTCCCTACCAGTGGCACGAGCGCTACCAGGCGCTGGAGAAATGGGGCGTCGACGGAACGCTGGAGAGCTGGAGCTACGGCTTCAAGCCGAACTGGGTCGCCGAAATGCGGGCCTGGTATGCGTGGAGCGACGCCCCGCCGCTGGACGAGCTGCTGCGCGCCATCGCCCGGCGGGAGTTCGGCGCCGGCAGCGAGGCTCGCGTGCTCGCCGCCTGGAAGGCGTTCAGCCAGGCGATCCGCCTGGTGCCGGACACCGGCCCGAACTGGGGCACCAACAACGCCATCGCCTCCCCGTTCTTTCTGCGCCAGCCGCCGCCGCGAATGATGACCGTGGACCACTCCTGGAGCGATCCCGCCCAACACGCGCAATGCTGCGGCGTGAACCCCTACTGGCCCTACGTCCCTCGCCGGCTGATCCTGTGGCCCGACTTCACCAACAAGGTCAACGCGGCCGAACGCTATGCGCGCCCGTTCTCTCTGCCGGTCTTCCAGAAATACCTGCTGCTGGCGGCGGAGGAGATGGAGAAGGGCCTGATGCAGTACCGCCGCG
Source organism: uncultured Solibacteraceae bacterium (assembly GCA_964406685.1). Classification (GTDB taxonomy): domain Bacteria; phylum Acidobacteriota; class Terriglobia; order Bryobacterales; family Bryobacteraceae; genus JACQZT01. Next base: position 997 of record CAYOTD010000151.1, read on the forward strand.
CCGCGCTCGCCGCGCCCGTCCACAAGCAACCCGGCGCCTTTCGCGAGGTCCTGCTGGCCGAGCAGCTCCAGCGCATGATGCGCAGCGAGCAGGCTCTGCTCGAGTTCGAGGACCTTCGCTTCCGCATCGAGACCAGGGGCGGGGCGGGGGCGGAGCGGTTCGCCGCCATTCTGCGCGACGAGATTGCCCGCACGCAGGCGTCGCTGGAGACCGCCCGCCGCGATTCCCGCCTCGGCTACGAGTGGGAACAGGACTACATCTACACACCGTACACGCTGGAAGAGAAGCTGAGACTGCTGCGCACAACGCTGAACGAGCAGATCCCGGCCCCACGTACTACTCCCGGCGCTCGAAAATGAGCCACCCCAGGTCGGCCGGATTGTCGCTGCCCAGCGCGAGCCGCGGCGTCAGCGGATTACTGGGACGCCAGGCGATGACGCCGCCCTCTCTCGGAACGCGAACGTCCATTCGCAGCGGGGACGAACCGTCCACGCCGAGCCCGATGTCGGCAAACGGAATCCGCACCACGGCGCGCCAGGCGCCGGCCGCGGTCACGATGCGGCCCTCCGCGCTCTGCGGCGCCACGTAGTCGGGAAGCGGCGCGCGGACTTCCGCTCCGGGAACGAACTGGAACTGGCGCGCGGGCCAGAGCCGCCGCGGCTCGATCTTGACCAGCACGCTCGCCGCCGGCGTCCCGGTTCCGGCAACCACGACGTACAGAGTCTTGGTGTCGTGTGTTGCGCCCCACTTCAGGGACTGGTCCCGCGCGAGCTCCTGCCAGCGCAGGCCGGCGGGCGGCTCAAGCTTGGAGTTCGACCAGAATGCGCCCGGAGCGGGCACAGAGCGCGCCACGGCGCCCGCCGGTTGCTGGCCCGTATACTCGGGGAACAGCGGCTTGCCTTCGCGGATGAGCCGCTCCAGCTCGGGCGCGTCGTTGGCCAGCATGTCCCGAAGCTGTTTCATGCGCCAGCGGATCTTCTCCGGATAGTATTTGTACCCTTCCGCCTCGGAGTGGAAACCCAGGCGGGAATCCCGCTCGCAGAGTGCGGCCAGTTGTTCGTTGTGGGCGATCTCCTCCTGCGCGATGGCGGTCAACTGCTTCAGGATGTCCAGCCGCTCGGGGCCGCTCATCCGCAGCATCCGCTCGCGCAGGCGGTAGAAACGGAGGATGTTGTACCCGCTGCGGAACTGTATGCCCAGGGCGCGGGCAACGCCGATGTCCAGCATCCGCTCCGGCTCGCCGCGGAAACGCGCCTCCAGCGTGCCGAGTAGTTTCACGCCGCGGTCCCAGGACTCGCTCATGCGGCGGGCGAGTTCCGTGGTTTCATCCAGTGTCAGGATCTCCCGGAAGCTCTCGCCGATGCGGTCGCCCGACGGCGGCCAGGGCTGGCGCGTGGTGGTGGAACCCAGCAGCCAGGTGGGAGTCAGCGGCGCGTCGCGCGGTTTCAGCAGCAGGGGCCAGACCGGACCGTCGTGCATCGGGCCGTAATACTGGAACAGGTTGGTAAGCGGGTAGTTCTCGTAGCCGGCGCTGAACAGTTTCCAGGCGCTGACCACGGTGGGCGCCGCCTCTTCGCCCCAGTACAGGGCGGCCAGGCGGCGGAGGAAGGTGTCCTCGTCGGGGAAGGGCTCGGTGGACAGCTCGCCGGCGGCCTTGTTCATCAGTCCCGGATAGTTGCCGAAGTACCAGCAGAGCATCGTGTGCGCGACGCCCAGCCGCCGCATGGCGGCGAATTTGCGGTAGAGCAGCGAGGGCACCGGGACGTAGGGAGTCGTCGCCACCTCGTGGGAATTGGCGGTCTGGATCTTGGCCGACACCGCCGTGCCGGCCTTCCGCGCCGTTTGCGCGACGCGCTCGAAACGGGTGCTGGGGCCAGGAGTCGAGATCCAGTAGTCGCCGCCCACCATCTCCCGGCCGAACTCGGTCCGCCGCACCCCGGACTCGAAGTTGAACTGAAGGATCACGCCCTTGGGCGTGTGGGCGGGAATGTCGTAGACCCACTCCGCCAGGTCGGTGCGGCGCGGGCCGCGAGCCTGGGGCATGTAGAGCCAACTGATCAGCTCCGCCTCCGGCGCGACGGCGTGCATGCCGCGCTCCATGGCGGACAGCGAGGCGTGCAGGATCTCCCACGGAGCCTTGCGCGCGCAGCGCGGGCACTCGACGCGGCCATCCCCCATCGCCGAGACGGCGCTCAGGCACGTAGTGGGGCGCTCGCCGTGAGTGATGTTGATCATCCCGCCCAGATCCGGCACGGCTTTGAAGATGGCCTTCACCGACTCGTAGAGGTACTCCCGGCCGGCTTCGCTCGTCGGGCAGAAGTACCGCTTGCCGTCGCGCATCGCGGCGCCGGCCAGCTCGGGGAAGCGCTGGGGCGCGGGGCTGTCCGCCTCCCAGGCGCGCGGCTCGATGGCGAAGATGTAGGTGCGGATGCCGTAGCGCAGGCACGCGGCCACGGTGCGCCGCAGCTTCTCCAGCCGCCGGGCGGCCTGCTGTCCGGCCTCGGGAGTGAAGCGGGTTGTGCACAGGTCGCGGAACTCGACGGTCAGCCACAGGCCGTTGACGCCCTCGTGGGCCAGCCGGTTCAGGTACTGCTCGGGGTAGTAATCGACATCGTCCATCAATTCGTCGCGCATCCGCGGCGGGCGCTTGATGGGGCCGAAGAAGCAGCGCGAGATGAGGCGGCGGACGGCGGGACGCCGCTCCACGGTTCCCAACGGCAGAATGGGGCCGCGCAGCCGCAGCATCTCGTCTTCGAGGTAGAAGATTCCCCGGCGGACGCCTTCCGTCCCGCCGCCGAGCACGCGGCAGGCCTGCGGCCCGGCTTCGATGCGGAAGGCGCCTTCCGCCAGTCCCGCGCCGGCCGCGGTCTCGATGGTGTATCCACCCCCCGTTGGGACGTTGCCGGCGGCGAGGAAGGCGCGCAGATCGTCATACGCGGTGGCGAGCCGGCCGGCCGGATCCGCGAACCCGGCCTTCAGCGTCACGCCGCCGGACAGGCTGGCGTGCCGCGGCCGGGGACTGGCCTGTCCCCATGGGTGCCGCGTCCACATCGGGGACTTCAGGTCTCGCGTGAAGAGCCACCGGTCCTCGCCGGGTTGCGGCGGCACGCCTCGCGGATCGAGAATGTCGGCCGCCGCCGGAGTCCGCTCGGGAGCGCGGCGGCAACCCCACGAGAACAGCAGAACGACGAAGATCACAACCAGTACGCACCGTGTATGCATGTTCGGCATCCTACCACAGTCGGCGGCCGGTACCGCCCGGTAATGCTACCCTGGCCTTGTGAAGATCGGCGTCACCTGCTACCCCACCTACGGCGGAAGCGGCATCGTGGCCACGGAGTTGGGACTGGAACTGGCTAACCGCGGCCACGAGGTCCACTTCATCAGCTACGCCAATCCGATCCGGCTCGACCCCGGCATCCCGCGCATCCACTATCACGAAGTCGAGGTGTCGAGCTATCCGCTGTTCCAGTATCCGCCGTACTCTCTCGCCCTGGCCTCGCGCATGGCCGAGGTGGCCGAGCGTTACGAACTGGACCTGTTGCACGTCCACTATGCCATTCCGCACTCGATCTCGGCTCTGCTGGCGCGGGACATGATCGCTTCCCGGCGCCGCCTGCCGTTCGTCACCACGCTGCACGGCACCGACATCACCCTGGTGGGGGCGGACCGCAGCTATCTCCCCATTACGCGTTTCTCCATCGAGCAGTCCGACGGCGTCACCGCGGTCAGCGACTACCTGCGGCAGCGGACCGTCGACGTTCTCGGCGTGCAGAAACCGATCCGCGTCATCCTGAATTTCGTCAACTGCGAAATCTATCAGCCCGGCCCGCAAGAGCGGCGCGCGCAGAGCTTCGCGCCCGGTGAGAAGCTGCTGATTCACCTGTCGAACTTCCGGCCGGTGAAGCGGGTGGGCGACTGTATCCGCATCCTGGCCGAGGTGCGCAAGCACGTCGCCGCGCACCTGCTGATGGTGGGCGACGGCCCGGAGCGCGGGCCGGCCGAGCAATTGGCGTGGGACCTCGGCGTTGCCCACAACGTGACCTTCCTGGGCAAGCAGGACCACGTCGAGCGGCTCCTTCCGCTGGCGCACGTACTGTTGCTGCCCAGCGAAAACGAATCCTTCGGCTTGGCCGCGCTGGAGGGCATGGCCTGCGGTGTACCGCCGGTGGTCAGCCGCGCCGGCGGCCTGGGCGAGTTGGTCAGCGACGGCGTGGACGGTTACATGGCGCCCGTGGGAGACGTAGCCGCGCACGCCGCGCGCGTCATCGAGTTGCTGTCGGACGACACGCTCCACCGCCGTCTGTCGGGTGGCGCGCGCCAGACTGCGCACACGCGCTTTTGCTCGTCCCTGATCATCCCCCGCTACGAGGAGTACTACCGCGAGGTCTGCGAAGGCTGAGACGGCCGCGCCGGCCTCACTTGAGCCGCGCCGGTTTCAACGTCCATCCCTGGAGCCGCGCCAGGTCCATCAGCGCCACCGGCTCGAAGCCCACCGGGTGGATCGCCCAGTTGAAGGCCCGCCGGGCGTCGGTGGCGAAATGCCGCTCGAACAGCAGCGCCCCGGTGCGGACCGTGACCCGGGCCGCGGTGCCGTCGTCGCCGGCCAGCGTTGCGAGGAAGTCCGCCGGAGACAGGTACAGAGACCCAAACCAGACGCGCGGGGGCACCGCGCCGCGCACGCGGATGAAATCGGCGGTGTCCTTGCACCCGCGGTCGAACGCGGCCCGCGAGATGCTCGCGGCCTTGAGCGTCGACTCCCACCGCGCTTCGGGGCCTTCGATGAATCGAGGCTCCTGACCCAACAGCGCCTGGAGCATCTCGGCGGGCGACATCGTGCCCGCAGGAGTCTCCAGCCAGGTGATGCCCTTGCGCAGGTGCGCCCGGATCCGCGCCGCATCCACCGGAGGAGCTTTCGGGCTCGCGTAGAGCTGGGCCAGCTCGCGTGCGGTCACGAAGCGCACCTCGGGCCGCTTCAGCGCATGAGCGACATAATCGCGCAGCACCTTGTAGCAGCGCTCCGCGTCCTGCGGCGTGCGGCGGCGAGGCTTCCGCCATTCGGACGGCTCGCGGCTGGCCCCGCGCGCGAAGTTCACTGCGTCCCAGAACGCGGTCGTCACGAATTCGGTCGGGTGGTAGTAAATGCTGATGAGGCCTCCGCCGCGCCGCTGGATCTCGTTGGCGGCCGCGTCGAACTCGTCGAGCGCTCTCCGGGGGGGCGCCTGCGCCTCCAGCGAGGCGCGCAGCACGAAGCGCCCCATGTGAAAGACGTACAGCAGGCCGCCGTACCAGAAGGGCTGCTCCTTCAATCCCACCTGCGAGCCTTCATCCAGATAAACGGGAATCCCCAGCCGGCGCAGCGCGGGATTGCTCTGCGGCGCCCACGAACTGCCCGGCTGGCCGTAACAACTCGGGACCACACCGAAGATGCGGCGGACCTCTTCGGCGCCCGGACCCTCGCGGCGCGCGAATTCGGCCGCACCGTCGTTGTATCCCAGACCGTTCAAATAGACCGCGGGGGCCGGCGGCAGGCTGTGGTTCTCCGTGTGATAGCCGACGTCGTGCAGCGCCAGTGCGCGGATGACGTCCTGGCGGTTGTTCCGTTCCAGCGCCCGTGCCTTCTCGGCCACCACCTTGAATGTCGCGCGCACGCCCAGCGCGGTCAGGTCGTTGGCAATGCGCAGCGCGGCGTCGTCCGAGGCCGGCTCGACGAAGTCCTCCGTGTCGAACCACAGGGTCACGTACACGGGAGCGCGCTCCGCGGCCGTCAGAATCGCCGCCCACGCCAGGAGAACCAGCAGTCGTGTCATTTCTGCGATTGTACCTTGGACTCGTAGGCGGCCACTCTCGACTTCAACGCCTCGGCCATCCTCGGGTTGTTCCCCTCGAGCGCCGCGGCCACCGCCCGCCGGGCGGTCTGCGCGGCCTGCGGGAAGCGCCCGGTCTCGGCGTAGACCCGCGCCAGCAGGTCGAGAATCATCGGCTCCTTGCCGCCCGACAGCTTCACCGCCCGCTTCAGCACCGGGATAGCGGCCTCAAACCGGCCCGAGATCGCCAGGGCGACGCCCAGGTTGTTGTGCGCATCGACCAGGTCCGGCTTGTACTCGGCCGCCTTCTCCAGGTGCGGGATCGCCTCGCCCAGCCGATTCAGTTGGGCCAACGCCGATCCCAGGTTGCTGTGTGCGCTGGCGTACCGCGGATTCAGATCGATAGCCTTCTCCAGGAAAGGAATAGCTTCCGCCAGCCGTCTCTTCCTGACCAGCGCGTCGCCCAGGTTGTTGAGCGCTTCGGGATACTCGGGGCTCAACTCCAGCGCCGCGCGAAACTGCGCGATCGCTTCCTCGGTCTCACCGGCGGCCGACAGCGACACTCCCAGGTTGTTGTGGGCGCGCGCCTCTCCGGGGCTGAGATCGATCGCCTTCTTCCATTCCGCCACCGCCGCCTGATGCTGCCCCTTCTTCGCCAGTTCCGTGGCGCTGTCCACGACACGGTAGTAGTCCGTCACCGGCGCATTGATGGACAGCATCCCGTCCGGCGGGATATTGACGAACTCGGGGATGTTCACCGCGCGGTTCGCCGCGGTCGAGTTCTCTATCAGCACCGCGGGACTGTCATTGCCCTGTTCGTCGATGTGCGTCAGGAACAACTGCGTATACGGCGACCGGCTCTTGGAGGAGAACGCCAGCCACCGCCCGTTGGGCGAGAAGCTATGCCACGAGTTCATCAGCGCCGTGTTGCAGCGCATCCGGCGCGCTGTGCCGCCGCTGAAGGGGACGATGTGGAGCTGGCTATCCGGCCGCATCAGTTGGCCGTTGCGGCACTGCACGAACACGATCCAGCGGCCGTCGGGCGAGACCTTGGGAAACGAGTTGCTCAGGCCGTTTTGCGAAGCCCCGGCGATGGGCTCCGCCCGGCCGCCCCTGCCGCCGTGGAACGGAATCCGGTATAGGTCGTAGCGAATCTGGGTCTCGTTCGGATCGTTTGCCCGCTGTGCCATCGGGATGCCCGGTGCGTAAGGCTCCTTCGCTTCCGCCCGTGCGAAGACCAGCCACTGGCCGTCGGGACTCCAGACGGCGTTGGTGTGCACGTAACGCGGATCGTCGGCGCCGGGCAACGGTTGCAGCACGCCGGCCGCCCGGTTGTACCAGGCCAGAATCCCGCGGGTGGGATAGAACACCTGGAGGAAGCGATAGTCTTTGAAGTTCGCCACGAAGAAGTTGAGCGCGACCTCCCGCAGGTTCTTCCGCCGCTGGTACTCCGACTCGTCCATTCCGGGGTCGTTAATGGTAGTCACCACGAACTGGCCGTCCGGGGAAACCTGGCTCATAAAGCCGACACGCAGCCGGCCGCCCAGCTTGCCGCGGAAGGTGCTCCAGGCGACGACCTGCTCATTGCCGATCGACATGCGAGGCCGCACGGGCACAAGCGCGTACAGCCCTTTGTCGTTCTGCGGCCCGTCCACGTCCATCCCCATCGTCTTGCCGTCCGTCGAGAAGGAATGACAGTTGGCGCAGGTATGCAGGCCCTGCATCAGCACCCGGCTGGAGGTCTCGCCCACGTTGCGCAGCCGCCAGGCGATCAACGGGATCGCGCTGGAGGCCAGCGGCTTGATGACGCCCTTCTCCGTCTCCGAGGGCATCAGCGGGACGTCACGGTAGAAAACGGGCGCGCCCACCGGGTCGTTCGACGTGCGGATGACGATCCGGCCGCGCGAGACCGCTTGACCGGCGGCGTTGCGGCCGGTAATCGTGATCGTGGCCGGCTGCCTCGTGGAATGCTTCTTGATCGCCGTCCAGATTTCCGGGTTCGGCCTCCAGGTGCGCGCCGCCGCCTGCGCCGGTGAGAGCCGGGGCGGGGTATTGGTGGGCGCGACGGCGCGCGGATCGATCTCCCCCACGCGCATCGGTTCGCCCCGCGCCTGAACTCGGATCGCAGCCGTGCCGTCGGCGAATGTCGCCTCGATGGTCCATGCCGCGGCGCGCGCGGCGCTGTCGCGCCAGAGGAACAGGGGCGCGGGGAACTCGGGCGGAAACACCGTTCCGTCGGAAGGGTAATCGATGGCGACCGGCGCCGGACGCTCCCCCGCCAGGGCCAGTGCGAAAGCCAACGCTCCCGCGATCAGCGCGCAGCTTCTCACGAGTCCCACTTCGAGCAGTCTACCGTATTCCGTTGCGCCGGCGGCTGCAATATACTACCCCCATGAAGAAACGATGGGGGTTCGTCGTGACGGCGGGGCTCATACTCCTGCTGCTCGCGACCGCGTCTTTGTCGCAGAATATC
>CAYOTD010000152.1:0-9275 GCA_964406685.1 uncultured Solibacteraceae bacterium
TGCCGCCGGCAAACGCGGCCAGGTTCGGAACCTTTCGTGCGTAAGAAAGCACCTGCTATTCCCCTTGACCTGTCCTTGACGGGAGAGAATCCGCTCTCTCCGCCCACTCCTGTTCTCTGGAGCCGTGTCGCAACCCCAACGCTTGCTTGCGCCGTTGACGCTCGCCTTCCTGCTGGCCTGGGGTGTACTGACTCTGTGGATGCGCGAGCGCTGGCCGCGAACGGTTCTCGAAGTGGGCCTGTTCGCCCTGGCCGCGGCCATCCTGCTGGCGACACCGCCCCGCTGGAGCTGGGACCGGGTCCTGCTGCTTCTTGCCGCCGCCTGGCCCGCCGTCCAGATTGTGGCGGGCTGGACCGTTTACTCTCACGCCACCCTCGAAGCCGCGCTGTTCTGGGCGGCGGCAGCCTCCGCGTACCTGGCCGCGGGGCGCATCTTCGCCGATGAGGAGACGGCCGGCCGCTTCCGGGGTGGAATGGCCTGGTTCGGGATCGGCCTGGCGGTGTTGTCCACGTTGCAGCTCTACACGTCTGACGGCCGCATCTACTGGCTGTTCGACAGCGGCTACACGGACAACGTGCTGGGGCCGTTCGTCTATCGCAACAACTACGCCGCCTTCATCGAACTGCTTCTGCCGCTGGTCGTGCTGAAGGCGCTCGGCACGGACCGCCGCCGGGGCTGGTTTCTGGCCGGAGCCGCGGTGATGGCCGCCTCGGTGGTCGCCTCGGGTTCCCGCGCCGGCGCTGTGCTGGTCGCGGCGGAACTGGCGCTGGTGGCGTTTCTCTGCCCGTCCGCCCGCCGGGCCCGCGCCGTCCTGCTGCGGATGGGAGTCCTCATCGCCGTCCTCACGGCGGTGGTGGGCGGAGGCTACCTTTGGAGCCGGCTTCAGGAAAAGGCTCCCTACGCCCTGCGCCGCGACTATCTTGAGGCGTCGATCGCGATGGTCCGCGACCGTCCCTGGACCGGCTTCGGCTTGGGCACCTGGCCGCACGTCTATCCTTCCTACGCGCCCCGGGACAGCGGCATGTTCGCCAACCGCGCCCACAACGACTGGGCCGAGTGGGCCGCCGAAGGAGGCCTTCCCTTCGCTGCGGCGCTCGTGCTGCTGGTGACGGGCCTCCTTCCCCGCGCCGTTCGCTCGGTCTGGGGCCTCGGGCTGGTAGCGGTCGCCGTTCATGCCCTGGTGGACTATCCTTTCGCCCGTCTGGGCCAGGCGGTCTGGTGGTTCGTCATGGCGGCGTCAGTACGCGCCCTGCCGCGCGAGGACGACACCCACGGTGCGGATCAGGATGTGCAGATCCAGCCACAGTGACCAGTTCCGGATGTAGTAGGTGTCCTGGGATTGCTGGACTTCCAGGTCGCCGTCGCTGCGCGAGGAGACCTGCCACAGCCCCGTGATTCCCGGCCGGACGCTGCACCGCAGCCGCCGGAAGTCGTTGGCGAAGGACCGCAGGTGATAGTCGGGAAACGGCCGCGGCCCCACCAGGCTCATCTCGCCCCTCAGCACGTTCCACAACTGCGGCAACTCGTCCAGGCTGGAGCGGCGCAGGAACCGTCCCACTCCGGGCAGGATGCGCGGGTCGCGCCGCAGCTTGAAGTGGCGCCGCCAGTGCGCGCGCTCCTCCGGGTGCCGGTTGAGGTATTCCTCCAGCAGCTTGTCGGCGTTCTGGTACATGGTGCGCAGTTTCCAGACCCGGATGGGAGCGCCGTCGGCGCCTTCGCGCCACTGGCTGTAGAAGGCCGGCCCGCGGTCCACCAGCTTGACCCACACCGCCAGCAGTCCCAGGATCGGGACGGAGACCGCCAACATGGGAATCCCCAACGCCACGTCGAGCGCCCGCTTCAGCAACCGGTTGGACGGCAGCAGCAGGTTCTTCTTGATTTCCAGCCCCAGCACGCCGCCGAAATCCCGTGTCGCCACCCACAGGCTCTGGATGCCGAACAGGTTGGGGATCAGGATGATGTGCGGGAACGAGAGGTTGTGCAGCAGGGAGGTGAGGCGTTCCTTCTCCAGCGCCGGCATGGCCAGCAGGATCGCCCGGATCTCTCCATGAAGTTCGCCCACTCGGCACAGCGGCCCCAGCACCGGCACTCCCTCCACCGTCGTGTTCCACTTGGCTTCGTCGTCGTCCAGCGCCACCACGGGAACCAGACCCAGGGCGCGATCGCGCTTCAGACACCGCGCCACCATCCGGCCCGTCCGCCCCGCGCCCAGGATCGCGACGGGGATGCCCCACAGGCCGCGCTCGGCGAGGGCCTCACGGACCACCGCCTCGGCCACCGGCGGAATCACCAGCGCGAAACCCATCGTGCCCAGCAGCACGCCGCGCGACCACATGTGCCCCTGCACCAGATAGTCCCACCCCAACAGGACCGCGAAGACCAGGAACGTGGCATAGATGCGGCCGCGGAACCGCTCCACCGCGCCCTGGCCGTAACCGGGGTACAGGCCCGTCAGCGCATAGACCAGGGGAATGGTGAGGACTCCGATGGCAAGACCCCGGTACTGGTCCGGCCCGAGATCCATCGGGTACCAGACCGACAGCGCAACCCGCGCCAGGCATCCCATCAGAAGCGCCGTTTCCAGGGCCAGGACGTCGGTCAGCACGAACGCCCAGGTGGTCCAGGAACGCGCCCGAAACGAGACTCGCGTAATGCGAGGTAGCGCTAAGACACTCATTGGTTCATGTTTCCTGCCCGGCCGAAAACCGGTGCAGGCCCAGTAATTCGATCGCGAAAAAGGCCAGAAAACGCGGGTTGTGCTTCAGGTACCGCTTCCACAACCGGCGCGGCTCCGTCGCCAGCCGGAACGCCCATTCCAGCCCCGCCCCCATCATCCAGCGGGGCGCTTGCGGCTTGGCTCCGGCGAGAAAATCGAACGCCGCTCCCACCCCCAGCATCACGGCGGAAATCCGCCCGCGGTTCCTCGCCATCCAGCGGTCCTGCTTGGGCGAGTTCAGCCCCACGAACAGGATTCGCGCGCCGGAGCGGTTGATCTCGTCCGTGATGCGCGCCTCCTCTTCCAGCGCAAGAGGCCGGAAAGGCGGCGAGTAGGCGTAAGGCACCGCCAGCCGTGGGAACCATCGCTCCACACGCTCCACCAGCCGTTCCAGCACCGCGCGGCTGCCCCCGTAAAACCCGACCGGGATCCCGGCCTGCTCGGCCGCGCCCAACACCACCGGCGTCAGGTCCGGACCGTAGACCCGCGTGGCGCCGGAGGCGCCCAGCAAACGCAGCCCCCAGACCAGCGGCATGCCGTCGGGCGTGACCAGGTCCGCGCCGTTCATCACGCGCCGGAATTCCGGCGAGTCGAACGCCTCCATGACGTTGTTCACCGTGGCCACGCAGACGTAGCGCGATTCCCCCCGCCGCGCCCACCTCACCACCGCCTCGCTCGCGCCGCCGTAGCTGGTGGCGTCCACCCGCATGCCCAGGATGTGCCGGCACGGTGCCGGCTGCCGCTCGATTGTCCCCGCCAGTGACATCTCTCCCTCAGTTCCGCCACGTCACGCGGTCGTAGATCCCCATCAGTTGGCCGTAGTTCCGCTCGGCGGTGTAGCGGGCTTCGTACTCGGCCCTCGCCTGGCGGCGCATTTCCCCCAGCGCCGCCGGGTCCCGCAGCAACCCCTCGATCGCCGCCGCCAGGTCCTCGTCGTTTCCGGCCTCGAACAGCCGCCCGGTCCGCCCGTGGTCGACGATCTCGGCCAGCGCTCCCAGGCGGCTGGCTACCACCGGCAGTCCGGCCGCGAAGGCCTCCGCGATCACCATGGGAAATCCTTCGAACCAGGCCGAGGGCACCACCAGCAGTGCCGCCTGCTGCATCAGCGCGAGCATCTCCGGCGCCGGTTGACGTCCCAGAAACTCGACATGCTCCAGCCCGTGGGCCATCTCCATCAGCCGTTCCCGCTCCGGGCCGTCGCCGGCGATCTTCACCGGCAGCCGCGCGCCCAGTCGCGCCGCCGCCCGGATCAGCGTGGCCGGATCTTTCTCGGCCGACAGCCGGCCGGCAAACAGCACGAATCCTCCGCATCCGTCTCCGGCGCCCGGGTCGGGATCGACGAAGTTCGGCTTCACGACGATCCGTTCTTCGGGCAATCCGCCGGCGATGAACTTGCGGCGCGCGAACTCGGTCAGGGCGATGTAGCAGTCGACTTCTTCCTGCCACGTGCCGAGGGCGTGGTGCAGCGCCAGCATGGCCGCCACCGACCCCGAGGCCAGCCGGCTGTCGCGGTAGCAGGCGTGTTCCACTCCTCTCCACGGCACCCGCTTGCCCAGGCAGGACTCGCACACCTTACCGTCGCGAAACAGGCTGGCGCCCGGACAAAGCAGGCGGTAGTTGTGCAGCGTCTGCACCACCCGCGCTCCCCCGGCGCGCACGGCCTGGTAAACCGCAGGCGACACCAGCGGAAAGAAGTTGTGGATGTGGCAGACCTCGGGGCGGCCGAAGTGCACCGCCGCCCGCAGGTCCTCGCACGCGTCGCGGCTCCAGACGGTCCCGATCGCAGTGACCAGTCCCGCCCTGGGGCCGATCTCCGCGTTCGACCGCGTGTACTGCCGCACTTGGTGGCCGTGCCCGGTCAGCAGCGCCGTTTCGGCCGCGAAGACCGCGTCTTCCCCGCCGGGCTGCTGATAGTAGTTGTGCACGCTCAGAATGCGCATGCGGATATCCCCGTGGTTCTCAATGGGCGGGCGACAGCACCAGCAGCATGGCGTTCTTGCGCATCCGCGCCGGCAGCACCCGCCCAAGGGTCCGGATCAGGAAAACGAAGACGCGGTAGAGCAGGAATGGCGCGTCCGGCCGGTAGTCCTCGATCAGCTCTTCGTGGATCACCTGGAAGCCGGCCCGGGTGGCCAACTCCCGCAGAGTGCGCAGGCAGAACCAGCAGGTGTGCTGCTGGTTCTCGCACGTCTTGGGATAGTGGAAGAAGGCGTAGAAGGCGTACATCAGCGAGAACACGTAAGGAGTGGACAGCACCAGCCGGCCGTCCTCGCCCAGGTGTTCGCGGACGCGCGCCAGGAACCGCCCGGGGTTGGAGAGGTGCTCGATCAACTCGCCGGCCACCACCGTGTCGAACCGTTCGCCGAGCGCGAACTCCTCGGCGCTGGCTACGTGCAGCCGCTCAAACCCCTGCCGCCGCAGGCTGGCGATGTTCTCCTCGGAGATGTCGATGCCGGTCACCTCGAAGCGCGATCGCAGCCGGCCGTGGAGCCAATAAGGAGAGCCCACCTCGACCTCGTGCGACGTGCAACCGACGTCGAGCACCTTGGGCCCCTTCACCCATTTCAGAATCTCGTCCGTTCTCACCTTCGTCCGCCTTCCCCGCCGCCCTAACATCGCGCCGGACAACCGGCCGTCCCTGTTCGCCAAACGCCGGCTGCCACCGGCCGGCTCACCATCACCGGGGCCGCCACCGGCCGCACCGGGATCTGCATGGCCGCCAGTCCAACCCCGTACACGGTCCAGAACCAGATCCCCGCCATCGGCCCTTCCAGAAACACGTCGAAGGAGGCATTGACCAGGAAACCCACCCAGTACGCCAGCAGGAACAGGTACAGGTTCGCCAGCGAAGCCGACCGGGACTTCCGGGCCCGCACGTACCCGGTCACCATCCCCGCGGCCCAGGCCCCTTGCGCCAGCACCCAAAACGCCAGGCCCGGAACGCCCATTCGGGCCAATACCGTCAGATGAATGCTGTGCGGGCTGCGCAGCGCGTAGGTCTTCTCCAGCGTGTAGCCGTCTTCGTAGGACAGGTTGACGCCGAAGCCCTTTCCCATCCAGAAGTAGTCTCCATGAAGGGTGTAGTCCGCGATCCGCTCCCACCACTGAAGGCGCCACCGCTTGGTTCCGTCAAACGACGCGCTGCCGCTGTCCCACAGGACGCTGGCCAGGCTGGAGGTCAGGCCGTCGAAGGAGATCTCGCGCACGGTGCCTGGCACGACAAACCGGAAGTCCGTAATCGCCAGCACCGTCAGCGCCAGAACCAGCAGGGCGCACAGCAGCCACCAGCGCCGCCGGGCGGGCCGGAGAACCTGCAACGCCACCGCCGTCGCCAGGACGCTGAGCATACCCGCGCGGGTGGTCATGCCGATAAGGATCACGACGGGTAGCAGAAAAGCCCAGATGACGCCGATTCTCCGCTCAAAGGCGTAGAGAAACGCCAGGATGCCGCAGGCGTGCACCATGATCTCGCCCGACTTCAGCACCGGATTGCTGCGCCCACCGATCCGAATATCCACGATCCCCAGCGCGGTGGACAGCAGCCAGACCACGGGCACCAGCACCAGCGCGATGCGAACGAAGCGGGAATACATCGTCAGCAGTCTCTCCAGCGCGAATCTCCGCGTTGCCAGGACGGTGACGATTAACACGGCAAACCACCCGTAGCCCCAGACCACCGCGTCCCGCAGCGCAAGAGTGCCGTATTCGCTCAGTCCGGGCAGGGTCCGCAGCGCGCCCCAGGCCATGAACAACAGCAGCGGCACCAGAGCCCAATTGCGCAGTGCCATCCAGCGCCGGACGGAGACCACAAAACCGCAGGTGCCCAGTATCAGCACGATCTCGCCGATGTAGACCGGCGCCACTCCCAGGTAGGCGAACATCTTCCCCGCCAGTGCGTAGCCCAGCAGCAGCAGGGCGTGCAACGTCAGGTAGTCGAACCGCAGCAGCGCTCGTTCGTTGTTCATTGGATCTGCACCTGGCGGCCGGCTCCGGCCGGCGACCCGTCGAAGCCAAATCGCAGGATGCTGCGCCGGAACAAGACCTGCTCGGCCGCGTAGCGCAGCAGGGCCGTGGCGCTAACCCCTCCGCCGCGCTCCCGCAACTGGCGGAGCAGGCCCCGCCCCTCGCGCGGCCAGCGCCGCGGCGGAACGAACATCCAGGCCGACAGGGCGGTATTGAGGACCAGCAGCGCATTGGCCAGCGGCCAGTCCACCGGTTTTCCGGTGCGAATCGACAGCCGCCGCAGTTGCGCCGTCCACTCGCTGGCGAACGCCATCAGGTCGTGGTTCAGGAAGAACCGGCCGGGGTGTTGGCGCCAGGCCATGAAAGGCGCCGCGCCCAACAGCACCCCTCGCCCGGTCCGGCAGAGCAGATCCACCGTCGCTTCGATGTCCGTGCCGCCGGGGGCGGACGCGTCGAAACGTAGGTTCCCCTCCGGCACCACGCGGAACACGTCGGCCTGAAGCGGAGCGATCGGCACAACGCCGGTCCGTATGACCGCTTCCAGGAACTCGCCACCGCCGACCTCGACGAAGGGAGCCGAAAGGGAGAACCGCCGCGCGGTCCGCACCAGGCGGTTGTCGCGGCCGCGAATCTCAAACGCGCTCAACGCCACCGCCGCCGCCGAATTCCCCATCCGGTCCAGAATGGCCGCCAGGTTCCCGCCCGATACCCACCGGTCGCCGACGAACAGGAAGGTGAAGAAGCGGAACCCCCGCTGCTCGGCCGTCTCGACGCACCGGTTCCAGTTGCCGATCCGCCCCAGGTTGGTCTCGTTGCGGATCACTTCCACCCGGTCCCCATACAGCCGCTCGACCTCATCCACCGCCCCGTCGGTCGAACCGTTGTCGAGCACCAGCACGCGGTAGCGGTCCTCGGGTAGCCCCGCGTCCACGCAGGAGGCCACGGTCTCCAGCAGCAGTTCCCCGCCGTTGTACACCGGCACGAATACGCCTAACTCCGGGGACACGCGACCGCGCCTCCTCGCGCCATGAACTCCTCCACCTGGTCGGGTGTGCCCAGCGGATGGACCACCTCGGCCGGGATCGCCTCCAGGTAGACCCGGCCCCCTTCCGCCAGCAGAGTGTTGTACATCGGGGCGATGTAGCGCTCCCCCGCCTCGACGCCGCCGGGCGCGGCGAAATGCCGCTCGTACAGACGCCGGTAAAGCTGGAAGGAAGAGAACCAGTACAGCCCGATGGTGGCCTGCGACGAGATCCGGCGCTTCTCCGCCACTTGGAGAACGCGGCCGTCCGCCTCCGCCAGCGCGAAGCTCCAGCCGTCTCCCTCCGCGGGGAAACAGGGAATCCAGCCGTCGCCGCGCACCCGCGACGGCGCCAGCCACTGCGGCTCGACGTAGGTATCGATGTTGTAGATCAGGCAGGGCGCCCGGTCGGAGGCCAACAGCGCCCCGGCCAGCAGCGCCGTGGTGGCCTGCCCGTCGGTGGGCGCCTTCAGGGGCAGGATGCGGTAGCGGCCGATTCCCAGTTGGCGGCACTCCTGGGCCAGGAACTCATCCGGTTCGTGCTCGGCCCGGGCGGCGAAGACCACTTCCGCCCCGGCCTTGAGGAACTGCCGCAAGCTCTCGAGCGACCAGCGGAACAACGTGCGCCCGCGGGCTTCAATCCGGTACTTGGGCGCCGGGTACCCGCGCCGCCGGAACCGCTCTCCCTCACCGGCCATGGTAATGATCACGCTTGTCGTCATGCCTTACTCCCCCTGGCGCGGCCGCCCCCACCGTGTCGAATCGTCCTTCCGCCACCCGTCCAAACAACTCCAGACCGCGCGCCAGGAACGCCGCCTGCGACCGCGGGCGGTCGGCGTGCAGCGGCGTCATGCTGAGGAACAGCAGGCTCTCGATCAGCTTCACCTGGCGGTAGCGTTTCCCCGCCCGCGCCGCCAGCCACTGGTGGAACATCTCCTTGACCATGCGGTGGCCGCCGGAAAGATGCGGCTCCAGGCGGACGGAATCGCCGTCCACCTCGAAATCGAACATCCCGCCGGAGAGGAAGTCGTAATCGCCCTCCAAACTGTGGCTGAGCTTGGCCAGGTCGTAGCGCGGATCGCCGTGCAGGCGGAACCGGCCGAAGGAACCGCGCGGGTCGATGAAGCGGACGAAGCCGTTGCGCCGGTCGAACAGGATGTTGCTCAGGCACAGATCGCCGTGCAGAATGGTGAACCCGGTGTCGTCGTATAGCTCCAGCCGCTCCACCACGCCCGGCAGCACCGCCAGGCAAGCCTCGATTCCGGCGCGCTCGATACCATTGATCCGCAGATGAGGCCGGCGGAACACCTCCAAACCGGGCTGTTCCGCGCACGCCGCCAACCGCCGGCACGTCTTCTCTTCGTACATCTCGCGCATGGCGCGGCGCCGCTCGGCGGGCCCGGCCGGCGAAACGTGGGCCTGCATCTCATCCAGTGCCCCGCTAATAGCCCGCAGCGCCTGCCACCACACCCCCGCGTTCCACTGGCCGTGCAGGTAGACGTCGTTCAGCGCCGGGTAGCCGTAAAACTCCATTTCGGCGAAGGTGGCGCCGCCGTCCAGGTGGTACTCGAAGAT
>CAYOTD010000153.1:0-9261 GCA_964406685.1 uncultured Solibacteraceae bacterium
CGCATCCTCGACGAGGCGGCGCGCATCGAGGGCCACCCGGACAACGTGGCGGCGTGCGTGTTGGGCTCGATCGTCGCCAGCGCCATCGACACCTACGGCGAAACGCGCGCGGTGCGCATCGACCTGCCGGCCAAGATGAATCTGGCCGTGGTGGTGCCGGATTTCCAGTTGCCCACGAGCAAAGCGCGCGCCGCGCTCCCCGACACCTACTCGCGCGCCGACACAGTGTTCAACATCCAGCGCGCCGCACTGCTGATCCTGGCCCTGGCCACGGCCACGACGTCGGCCTTCCCCGCCGCCATCGAGGACCGCATCCACCAGCCCTACCGCGCCCCCTTGGTGCCCGGCATGGAGGAGATCCTTCGGCTGCGAGCGCCCGGCCTGCTGGGCTGCGCGCTTTCCGGCGCGGGGCCGTCCATCCTGGTGTTCTACGAGCGCGGCTATGAATCGGTCTGCGACCTGGTGCGGCAGATCTTCGCGCTGCACGGCCACGCCGCCGAGATCCTGTGGCCGCAGATCGCCGACCACGGTTACGAACTGATTCCGGAATAGCCTGCCTATTCCTCTTCGCCGAACCCCGCGCTGAGCGCCCGCTCGGCTTCCGCCTCGGCCGCCAGCAGGGCGCATCCGATGGCGGAGATGTCCTTCTTCGGGCGCGCCAGCCGGATCTCGACCCGGTGGGCCGCGGTTTGCACGCATTGCGCCTGCACGGCGCGGCTGACGGCGTCGAGCAACTCCGTGCCGGCGGCTCGCGCCAGTTGGCCGCACAACACCACCAGCGACGGGTTGAGCACCTGCACGGCGTTGGCGACGGCGGTTCCCAGCGCCCGCGTGGCGCGATCAAGCGTGGCGGAAGCCAGTAGGTCTCCGCGGCGCGCCGCCACCACCACGGCCCGCAGCGTCAGATCCGTCTCGGCCAACTCCCGCAGCGACGAGGCCGCCCCCCCGGCCAGGGCTTCGCGCACGTTCCGCAGGATCGAAGCGGTGCCGGCGAAAGCTTCCACGCAGCCACGGGTACCGCAGCGGCACATCGGGCCGTTGGCGTCGATCACGGTGTGGCCGATCTCGCCCCCGCCGTGGCTGGCGCCGCGGTAGAGCCGGCCCTCGACAAAGAACCCCATGCCCACTCCCGAGGCGCAGCCGACGTACATCGCCTCCGGGTGGTCCCAGTCTTCGGGAGAGGTGCGCCTCTCGGCGAGGGCCACCGCGCGAGAGCGGTCGTCGATGGTGACCTTCAGCTTGAAGGCCTCCTCAAGCAGCGCCCGGATGGGAATGGACTTCCAGTTCGGAGCATTGGCCCAGGAGACGCACACGCCGCTCTGGAAATCCAGATCGCCGGAGTGCCCTACCCCCAGATGCTGGATCTGCGTTCGGGGAATCCCAGCATCCTCAAGCGCGGCCTCGGCTGCTTTCAAACTGGCGCGGATCACCACGTCAATACCCTGCTCCGCGTTCGAGCGCACCGCGCCGCGGCCCAGCAGCGTCCCCGCAATGTCCGTGACCACTGCCAGCACGCCGTCCAGTTGGATGTCGAGCCCCAGCAGGATGGCCAGCCGCGGGTTGATTCGAAGCGACTGCGGTTTCCGGCCGGCGGTGGCCACCTCGGCGGGGCTCTCGATGAGAAGCCCCTTGTCCATCAGGGCGGCGACCGCCCGGGATACCGTGGCGGGACTGATCCCAAACTGAGCGCCGAGGTCGTTTCTCAGGCACGCGGGGCGGTCAAACACGTACCAGAAGATCACCTCTTCCAGGCGGTGGGCTTTTCGCATCGATTCTCGCCGGTGGTAAACTCAGTCTACAACAGCCCGTGCGGCCAACGCCGGAAACAACGGAACATGTTGACTCGTCGCAGCTTCCTCTCCGCCAGCTCGGCCACGACAACGGTTCGCGGCCCGGCGGTTCTCGCAAGCGAGAAGCCAGCCCTTATGGGCGGCGGCCAGGCCCATCCGGGAAGGTTTCCCTCCTGGCCGATGTATGACCGCCGCGAGGAGAAAGCCCTGATGGAAACCCTCGGCAGCCGCCGCTGGCTGCGCGTGGCCGGCGAGAACGTGAACCGGTTCGAGCAAGCCTGGGCCCGGACCGTAGGCACGAAGGGCTGCGTAGCCACGGCCAACGGGACTTCCGCGCTGCTCCTGTCGCTGAAGGCGCTCGGGGTCGGTCCCGGTGACGAAGTGATTGTGCCCCCCTACACCTTCATCGCCACCGTCAACGCCGTGCTGATGCTCTACGCGCTCCCCGTGTTCGTGGACACCGACCGGGAGACGGCTCAAATCGACGCGCGCAAGATCGAGGACGCCTTCACTCCCCGCACGGCGGCCATCCTGCCGGTTCACCTGGGAGGCTCGGCGGCCGATCTCGACGCGATACTCGCACTCGCCGCACGCCGCCGGCTGCCGGTGGTCGAGGACGCCTGCCAGGCCCACCTGGCCGAGTGGCGCGGCCGCCGGGTCGGCAGCCTCGGGACAACCGGTTGCTTCAGCTTCCAGGCCACCAAGAACCTGGCCTGCGGCGAAGGCGGAGCCGTGATGTCCAACGACGAAGCGCTGCTGGAGAAGATCTTCGCCCTCCACAGTCACGGCCGCCCCCGCCATGTCTCGGGCTACAACTTCAGCTACAAGAGCGCGGGCGCCAATCTCCGCATGGACGAGTTCCACGCCGCGATGGCAAGCGCTCAGTTGACCCGCATCGAGGAGCAGGCGCGAACGCGCGACGGGAACGCCGCCTACCTCACGCAGCTCTTGCGCGAGATCCCCGGCATTGTGCCCGCCCGCATGTACCCCGGCTGCACGCGGAACGCCTGGCACCTCTACATCTTCCGCTACCAGCCGCAGGCCTTCGCGGGGTTGCCCAAACGCGCCTTCCTTCGCGCGCTGTCGGCCGAGGGCGTATCCTGCGCGGCGGGCTACACACCGCTCAACCGCGAACCCTTCCTGGAAGAGACCTTCGCCCAGCGCCCCTTCCACTCGATTTACTCCGCGCGGCGGCTTGCCGCCTGGCGGGAGCGTAACCGGTGCCCTGAGAACGACAGGCTATGCGAGGAAGCGGTCTGGTTCACCCACAGCATGCTTCTCGGCACGCGGACCGATATGGAGCAGATCGCGGAAGCCGTGCGCAAGATCCAGGCTCACGCGGACCGGCTGCGAGCGCTCTGACTCACTGAGCGTGTTGCTTTCAATGTGTAATCAAACGGTTGGCGGGATCTTGACAGTCCGCGCGCCGTGCCCGAACATGGGCACGTGATGACTCGCCATCGTAACATCTGGTTCGCGGCTTGCTTGCTCGGGATCACCGCCGCCTGCGCCCCCAAGAGCCCTGCCCCGCGGAAGTCCGCTGCTCCGGCCAGACTCACCGCGCGCACGTTCGACTCGGGATTCGCCTTGGCGCACGACACATACAACGGTATGCTGTGCGCGAGCGACGGGAGAATCTACTATATCCTCTCTTCCGAGTCGCACGAAACCGGCGGCCAGATGTACTCCTATAATCCGGCGGATGGCAAGATCACCCACCTGGGCGACTTGACGGAAGCCTCCGGCGAAAAGGACATGAGGACCATCGCCCAGGGCAAGAGTCATGCGATCTTTGTGGAGGCGGGCGGAAAACTCTATTTCGCCACGCACATCGGTTTCTACACGATCATCGACGGAATGGAGAAGACGGGCATACCGCCCGCAGGCTTCAAGCCTTACCCCGGCGGGCACTTCCTGGCCTACGACATGGCGTCGGGCAAGTTCGAGGACCTGGCCATCGAGCCGCACAGAGAAGGCATCATTACCATGACCATGGACCCGAAGCGGGGCCGGCTCTACGGCATCTCCTGGCCCACTGGCTATTTCGTGACCTATGATCTGGCGACCAAGGCACTGAAGGACCTCGGGCCGGTCTCGCTCAAGGGAGAAGACGGTAAGGGCGCCGAGTACCGCACGCTGTGCCGCTCCATGGTGGTGAATCCCGAAGACGGCTCGGTGTACTTCAGTACCGGCGACGGCTGGATCTTCCGCTACCGCTACGACAGCCAGACCATCGAGAAGATCGAAGGCGAAGATCTCAAGAAGGACTACTTCGGCGTCTACGATCCGACCTCGGCCGGCCACATGGGTTACAACTGGCGCCAGGTCTTCTGGTACGCTCCCGAACGGATGATCTACGGAGTCCACGGCAACTCGGGATACCTGTTCCGGTTCGATCCCGCCGTGCCGAGAGTCGAGGTGCTCGAACGGCTTACCTCTCTGCCGTCCAAGCGCAGCGGCATGTACGATCAGTTCAGCTACGGATACCTCGGTTTCGCCCTGGGACCGGACGGCCACACGATCTACTACCTCACCGGAGGGCCGATCTACGAAGGCGGCAAGCGCGTGGAAGGCATGAAAAGTACGGCCAAGGGCGAATCCAAAGGCCGCGAGGACCTGCACCTTGTGACTTACGATATCTCGTCGGGCACTTACACCGACCGCGGCGCGGTCTTCTACCCGAACGGCGACCGGCCGGCTTATGTCAACTCGATCGCCATCGGCAGGGATGGCACGGTCTATACCCTCGCCCGCATGACGGAGAAAGGGCGGATGCGCGCGGACCTGGTAGCCATTCCGTCTCCGCTGGCGGGCGGACTACGCGACTAGCTCGACCCGGCGGACCATCAGCATCAGGACCAGAAACCCCAGCATGGGCATTAGCCCCGCCGCCAGGAAGACCGGCAGGTAGCCGAGGCGGTCGACGACAAGGCCGGTGGCAAGCATGAGAACCATGTTCACGATGCCTTCCCCGGCGCCCGCCGCTCCGCTCAGGCTGGCCAGCACGCGCTCCGAGAAAAGGTCGGTGATCGTACCGATGTAGGCCGCTGTGTAGGCGCTCTCGCCGAACGACGCCAGCGAAATCAAAGCCACGGGAATCCATTCGCCGGGAGCCAACGGCACCAGCATGCTGGTGAGGCACATACTGCAACTAAGAAAGAAGGTGAACTTGCGGGTACGGTCGGCCGTCCACCCGCGCCGCATCAGGTGTCCCGAGAACCAGCCGCCCGCCACGTTTCCCAACCCGGCGAAGAAGAAGGGAACACCGGCCAGCAGTCCGATCATTTCCATGCTGAAGTGCCGGTCGTGCTTGAGATACTCCGGCAGCCAGTACCAGTAGAAGTGGATGACCGGCCCCCCCAGCAATCGCATAAATACCATTCCCCACACCTGCCGCAGGCGGAACAGCGGAAGCAGTCTCGGCGGCTCCGAATGCCGCGTGACCGCCTCCTCAGGGGGCCGATAGAACAACAGCCAGGGGACAATCCATAGCAGCCCCAGCGCGCTCGGCAACAGAAAACCCTCGTGCCATCCGAAGCGCAGACTGATGGAGACCACCAGAGGCGGCGCCAGAAATGCCCCGAGCAAAGTGCCGCTGTTGAAGATGCCGCCGGCAAGAGCACGCTCGCTCGGCGGGAACAGGCGCGAAATCACCTTGATGCCGGCCGAGTAGTTGCCGCATTCGCCCGCTCCCAGCAGGAAACGGAAGAAACAGAACTGCGGCACGCTGCGCGCGGTGGCGTGCAACGCGTTGGCGGCGGACCAGACCAGCATGAGCAGGGGCAATCCCAGTCGCACGCCCCGGCGGTCCAGCAGGATTCCGGCGGGCACCTGGAACAGAGTCATCCCCAGCAGGAAGCTGAGAACGATGTAGGAATACTCCGTGCTCGACAACCGCATCTCGTCGCGGATGACCGGAGCCAGGACGGAAAGCACCTGCCGGTCGATCAGGTTCACGGCGAGGGAAAGCAACAGCAGAACCAGGACCCACCAGCGAGCCGCCGGGCCAATATCGCGCGCCATCGTGCCCCAGACCGACTTGCCGGACACACCAGTGATTCTAGCCGATCGGGCGCTACGCGGGAGGAATCTCTACACGCGCGCCAGTTCCGCCGCGTGCTTCTGGACCTTGCGGATGGCGCCCGCGATGTGCTCCATGCTCGTACGGTCGCCCAGCAGGCACTGATGAATCAGCCAGCAGCCCTCCCTGCACAGCCGGTCGTTGGCGGGAGTGACGTTCTGCTCGTGCCAGCGGGCGATGCGCTCGGCCGGAAACAGGCGACGGTAACCCCGGCTCTCGAAGGTCGACTTCAGGAACGGAGAGCGGTTCAGCGGCCCGTAGCCGGAACTCAGCGGGATGCCCTCGGCGCGCACGGCCTTCAGGAACTTCTCGCGCGGCAGGCCAGCGAACTTGTCGGCCTCGTAGCGGAGCATGTAGAGGTGATAGGCGTTGCGGGTACAGCCGTCGTACATCCTGGCCGGCACGATGCCGGGGATCTCGCGGAGCAGGCTGGTCAGGTAGGCCGCGTTCTGCTCCCGCCGCTTGGACATCTCGTCCAGGCGGCTCAACTGCGCCAGCAGCACGGCGGCCTGGAACTCGGTCATGCGCAGGTTGCTGCCGCTCATGTTGTAGCTGAATTCGGCGGATCCCTTGCGCATCCGTCCCTGGGTGTGGAAGCCGAAACAGCGCTCGATGAGTTCCTCGTTGTCGGAGATGATGGCGCCACCCTCGCCGGAGTTGATGTTCTTGGAGGCCTGGAAACTGAAGCATCCGCAGTCGCCGATGCGGCCCACGTTGCGCCCCCGCCACTGGGCGACCCAGGCCTGGCAGGCGTCCTCGATCACCGCCAGGTTGTGCTTGCGCGCCACCGCCAGGATCCCATCCATATCGGCCGGGTTGCCGCCCAGGTGGACCGGAATGATGGCCTTGGTGCGGTCCGTGATCAGCGGCTCGATCTTGCGCGGATCGATCTGGAAGCTGTCCACGTCGCTGTCGACGAACACCGGCAGAGCGTGCTGCCGCAGCACGACATTCACCGTGGCCACAAAGGTGAACGGCGGAATCAGTACCTCGTCGCCCGGTTCCACGCCCAGCATGTTCAGGGAGATGTAAAGGGCGTTAGTCCCGTTGACCGTTGTGAGGCAACCCTTGGCGCCGGTGAAGCGGGCATAGGCCTCTTCGAAACGGCTCACCTGCTGGCCGGTGCCGCGGCCCCACTTCCCGCTCCGGACCACCTCCGCCAACCCCTTCTCTTCGGCGCTGTCGAAGACCGGCCACGAGGGAAAGCGTTCCGACCGGACCGGCTTGCCGCCGAGCAGCGCGGGTCTATCTTCCGCCGCGAACATGGCGCACGGCGCCGCTACCGCGCCCGCCGCCGGAGCGGCGGCGAGAAACCCTCTTCGCGTCATCTCGTCTCTGGACATGGAGACCTCCTCCATCTCCAATATCAACCACTCGCCGCCACGGGGGGAAGAGGTCTTGGCGGACATTTTTTCAAAACCAAAACAATTGCGGACAGACTTTACCCGCTTCCATTGACCCGCTGGAAGCGGCGGTGTATAAGTGGACAGGTCCACTTGGAAAAGGGTCGATCTGAATGTCTAATTCTCTGTTTAGGCTGTTTTCCCCGTGTCTTCTGACACTGCTCTTATTCCTGCCTGTTTCGCTCGGCGCGCAGGACGCGCGCGGCACCGTTCTGGGCCGCGTGGCGGACACCTCCGACGCCGTGATCGTCGGCGCCGAGGTGCGTATAACCAACATCGCGACGGGAGTGTCGGCCGTTTCCCGGTCCAACGAAGCCGGCAGCTACGTGCTCGCCTACCTGTTGCCCGGCACTTATACTCTGGAGGCGGAGAACAAGGGGTTCAAGAAGTTCGTCCGGCCGGGAATTCAAGTCCGCGTCGGCGATCTGGTCCGGGTGGACATCGTCCTTGAGGTCGGAGATCAGACGATGACGGTCCAAGTCACGGCGGAGACGCCGCTGTTGGATACCGTCGATGCCTCCCTGGGCCAGGTCGTGAACGAGCGCCAGATCGCGGAACTGCCTTCCTTCGGCGGCGCGCCCTACAACCTCGCGCTGATGGCGCCGGGTATGGTCAATACGACGAATCTCCGCCAGCGGTATGTGGGCACGCCTGCCGCGCAGGGCGACTTCGCGGTCGACGGCACGGGCCAGCGGAACAGTGACTTCACCATCGACGGTGTCCCCAACAGCATGGACAAGGGCATCGTCTTCGTGCCGCCCCAGATGTCGGTGAGCGAGTTCAAAGTGCAGAGCCTGTCCTACGACGCCTCCATCGGCCATACCGCCGGCGCGCTGGTCAACGTCAGCCTCAAGAGCGGCACCAACGCCCTGCACGGCGAGGCGCACTGGTTCCTGCGCAATAAGATCTTCGACACGCCCACCATCTTCCAGAACCGCACGGGCAACAAGGTCGCGCCCTTCCAGGACCACCGCTACGGGTTGAGTGGGGGCGGGCCGGTCGTCCTCCCCAAGCTGTACGACGGCAGGAACAAGACCTTCTGGTTCTACCTGTGGGAGGCGAACGAGATCAAGTACAGTTACGACTACACGAACACCGTCCCCACCGCTGCCATGAAGCGCGGCGACCTGTCCGCGCTGCTGGCGTTGGGCGGCACCTACCAGGTCTACGATCCGTACACCACCTCCGCGATCGCCGGCGGCCGCTACCAGCGCACACCCTTCGCGGGCAATATCATTCCTACCAGCCGGCTCGACCCGGTGGCGCAGAAACTGCTCACCTTCTGGCCCGAGCCAAACCAGGCGGGCACAAGAGAGTTCAGGAACAACCACTTTGTCAGTTACGCGGGCCCCTTCCCCGTGTGGACGCACCTGGCGCGCGTGGACCACGCCTTCAATCCCAACCACCGCGTTTACTTCCGCCTGATGCGGGAAGGCTTCTACAGTAAGTCCAACCGCCGGTTCCTGGACAATAACGACGGGCTGGACTACCGCCAGGATAAGTGGGGGTTTGCTCTCGACGACGTGTTCGTCTTCAACCCCAGCTTCTTCATGGATATCCGCTACGGTTTGGCCTACCGCTGGGGAAATCAGGGCGGCTTCTTGAAAGGGTACGACCTCAGCCAACTGGGCTTCTCCTCCAGCCTGATTTCCCTGCTGCCGGCCAAAGAAAACGTCAACTTCCCCCGGGTGGCGGTCTCTCCGTTCACCTCTCTGCAAGGCAACGCGGCCAACGGCAATTGGGGCGCGACGATCCATTCCCTCGACGCCAACTTCACCAAGCTGAAGGGCAAACACAGCATCAAGTTCGGCCTGGGCGGACGTCTGACGCGGGAAGCCTCGAACATCAACACCTTCGATGTGGCGCCCTACCTGCACTTCTCCAGTTCCTATACCAACGGCCCCTTGGACAACTCGACGGCACCGACCCTGGGCGGCGAAATCACTTCGTTCCTGCTCGGTCTGCCGTCCACTTCCAGTTACATGTC
>CAYOTD010000154.1:0-9210 GCA_964406685.1 uncultured Solibacteraceae bacterium
GATGCCGCGTCCTGATCCGGAGCGGCGACCGCCCGCCGGAACAGCGCATGGGCGAGATCGAAATCCTTGTCCAGTCGGGCCTCGCGCGCCAGCGCCGCCAGCGCGCCCGGAATCCGTTCCAGTGCGGCTCGCACGCCGGGGTCGCTCTTGCCTCCGCCAGCGGGTGGACCGGTCTTCCCGGCCTGGTAGATCTCGCACTTCGCGAGCCGATGACCTTCGCCCGTCACCGACACTCCGGAGCCGCCCAGGTTGCGCATTACGCACCGCTCGATCAGGTTCTGCGCGCCGCCTTCGATGCGCACCGCCGTGCCGCGGGCCGCCTCAAGGATGAATCCGCTCAGGACGATGTGCGAGACGTTTCGCAGGATCACGAGGTTGTCGAGCACCGGAATCACGGCCCGGCTCGAATCGAGCCAGAACGGCCCCCACAGGTAGAGGATGCCTGCCGTCCGCTCCACGTAGTATTCGCCGGGCGCATCCAGTTCCGGCAGCGAACGTGCCAGCCTCATCGGCTGGTCGTAGCAGTACAGTGCGGGACCAGTTCCCACGACAGGGCCGTAGTCCGTCACGCCCTGCCCCTTCAGATCGGCCTGACGTATTTCCGGCCGGCCCAGCCGCGCCTGCACAGCGGGGTCGGTGATGCGCGTGAATCCTCTGATAGGGCGGTCGCCCGAAAGCCGCGCTTCTTCCCCCGGCCAGGCGGCCCACACGACGCGGGCGCCGGGAGCGCCGGAATCCTCCTCGGTCAATTCCAGCGGTGTCCTCAGGTAATAGGCGCCGCCGCGCACAACCACGGTCGCCCCATCCGAGGAGAGCTTCCTTGCTCTCCGCAGGCGGCGGAGTTCTTCACGGGCGCGCTCGGGGGTGGCAAACGGCCCGTCGGACTTCTCCACATTGGCTGCCGCCAGCCGGCCCGACCAGGAGTCGTTTCCGTCGGCGGCCACATACAGGATCGAAGCTGCGGGCGAGGCCGCCCACGCCTCCGGAAAAAGCGCCGCCAGAGCGAAAGCCGCGGAGAGGGATACGTCTAGGCGACACCTTGCGATTCGCATGGTCAAGGGGATTATCGTTCCGGGCCGGAGGTGCTGTCAATTCAACTCCGGGCGGGCGCCTGTACGCCACCAAACCCGCTATCATCGTAAGGTTTGAAGTCCTGATCCCAGATCGTAGAGAGGTCCCATGAGAGTCAAACCATCACGGCGCGGGTTCCTGGCCGGTTCGGCCGCCTTCGCCTTGCCGTCTCTTCCCGCCATCGCCGCCGCCGCCAAGGCCGACGATATCAAACTCGGCGTCGCCACGTATTCCTTGCGGAAGTTCACGCGGCCGCAGGCCATCGAGGTGATCAAGAAGCTGAATGTCGAGTACGTGAGCATCAAGGAGTTTCATCTGCGCTACGCCTCGACCAAGGCGGAGCTCGAGCAGGGCAAGAAGGAGTTTCTCGACGCCGGCCTGAAGATCCTCAGCGGCGGCAATATCGACCTGAAGAAGCCCGACCAGTTGCGCGCCATGTTCGAGTACGCCAAGACCTGCGGCATGCCGATGATGGTCTGCGCGCCGTCGCACGCCACTCTCGCCGAGGTCGAGAAGCTGGTCAAGGAATACGACATCAAGGCTGCTATCCACAACCATGGCCCCGAGGACAAAGAGTTCCCCTCGCCCGAGAGTGTGCTAAAGGCCATCAAGGGAATGGACCCGCGCATGGGGTTGTGCGTGGACATCGGCCACACTTCGCGCACCGGAGCCAACTTCGTGGAGTGGATGGAGAAGGCCGGAGCACGCCTGCTCGACGTCCACGTGAAGGACCTGGCGGACGCCATGGTCGGTCGCAGCCAGGTGCCGGTCGGCGACGGCGTGCTCGCCATCGTCGCCATGTTCAAGCTGCTTAAAAAGATGAAGTACCAGGGAGGGGTCATGCTCGAGTACGAGATCGATGCCGACAACCCCTTCCCCGGTATGCAGAAGTCGTTCGCCTACATGCGCGGCGTTCTGGCCGGGCTGCGCGGATAGCTACCGGCGGTCGCGGTCACGGTCGCGATCGCGGTCCCCCCGCCTGCCGTGATGACTGCCCCGGTGCGGCGCGGCCGAGCGCTTGTCCGAACCATCGGCCGGCTCGGCTTCGCCGCTCTCGGGCGCCGGCTGCTTCAGCTTTTCGCGCTGCTCTTTCAGCACCGCCTTGCGGCTGAGCTTGATCTTGTTGCCTTCCAGCGCCAGCACCTTGACCAGGATCTGGTCGCCTTCCTTCAGCTCGTCGCGCACGTTGCGAATCCGGTTTTCCGAGATCTCGCTGATGTGCAGCAAGCCATCGGTGCCGGGGAAGATCTCGACGAAGGCGCCGAAGTCCACCAGTCGGACCACCTTGCCCAGATAGGTCTTGCCCACCTCGGCCACGGCCGCGATGTCCTGGATCATTTGCAGGGCGCGGTTGGCCGAATCGCCGTCGGCGGAGAAGATATTCACCGTGCCGTCGTCCTCGACGTCGATCTTCACCCCGGTCTGCTCGATGATGCTCTTGATCATCTTGCCTCCGGGTCCAATCACCTCGCGGATCTTGTCGGTCGGAATGGTCAGGGTGTAGATGCGTGGGGCGTAAGGCGACAGGGATTCGCGCGGTGCGGCGATCACCGCGGTCATCTTGTCCAGGATGAACAGCCGCGCCCGGCGTGCTTGCTCGAGGGCCTCCTGCATCAGCGCGGTGGTGACGTTCGGGACCTTGATGTCCATCTGGAGCGCGGTGATGCCTTCGCGCGTGCCGGCGACCTTGAAGTCCATGTCGCCGTAGTGGTCCTCGGCGCCGGCGATGTCGGTCAGAACAGCGTACGAATCGCCTTCCTTGACCAGGCCCATGGCGATGCCCGCCACCGCGGCGGTGACCGGCGCTCCGGCATCCATCAGCGAAAGGGACGCGCCGCAAACCGTGGCCATCGAACTGGAGCCGTTCGATTCGAGAATGTCGCTGACCACGCGCAGGGTGTACGGGAACTCCTTCTCGTCCGGGATCACCGGCGTCAGGGCCCGCTCGGCCAGGGCGCCGTGGCCGATCTCGCGCCGCCCCGCGCCGCGCATGAACCCGACCTCGCCGACGCTGAACGGCGGAAAGTTGTAGTGCAGCATGAAACGCTTGGAGGTGACCGTCGGGTCCAGCAACTCGATCCGCTGCTCATCGTCCTTGGTGCCCAGCGTCACGGTGACCAGGGCCTGCGTCTCGCCGCGCGTGAACAAGGCAGAGCCGTGCGTGCGGGGGAGCACTCCCACCTCGATGTCGATGGGGCGGATTTCGTCGAACGCGCGGCCGTCGGGACGGCGGCGGTCCTTGAGCACCTCGTCGCGGAAAATGCGCTCCTTGAGCAGGTCGAACAGCTTGCCGGCGTCGGCCTGTTTGGCCGCGTCTTCGCCGCCGAACTTCTCCACCGCGCGCTTCTTCAGGTCCGCCACCTTGTGGTAGCTCTCCAGCTTGGGGTACTTCTGCGTGTTGAGCGCGTCGCTCAGCTCCGCGCGGTACTCCTTGCCGATGGCCGCCAGCAGTTCCTCGTCGATAGGCGGAGGCGTGAACTCGCGCTTGGGCTTGCCAACCTTGGCCTGAAGCTCGCGGATGCCGGCGACGATCTTGCGGCAGCACTGGTGCCCGAACTCGATGGCTTCGACCACCTCGGCCTCGGTAACGCCGCCAGCGCCGGCTTCCACCATGACGATGCCGTCTTCGGTGCCCGCGACCATGATGTTGATGCGCGAGCCGCGCGCCTCCTCATAGCTGGGATTCGCGATCAACTTGCCGTCGACGCTGCCCACGCGGACCCCCGCCAGCACGTGATGAAACGGGATGTCGGAAATCGCCAGGGCGGAAGCGGCGCCCACGATGGCCAGCGGCGCCGGATCGCCGTCCGGGTCGGCCGAAAGCACCATGCCGATGATCTGTGTCTCGCAGGAAAAGCCCTCGGGGAACAGCGGCCGGATGGGCCGGTCGATCAACCGGCTGGTGAGAATCTCTTTCTCGGTGGGGCGCCCTTCGCGCTTGATGAAGCCGCCCGGGAACCGCCCGGCGGCGTAAGTGTACTCGCGGTAGTCCACGGTCAGCGGGAAAAACGTCGCGCCGGGCTTGGGGTCCTCGTTGGCGCAGGCCGTGACCAGCACCACGGAATCGCCGGAGCGGACGACAACCGCCCCTCCAGCCTGTTTGGCAACCTTGCCTGTCTCTAGTGTGATTTGCCGGCCGTCCAGGTCGACAACAACGGTGTGAACCATCTCTTCAATCTCCTCGCGCCCATCGCCGGTCCGACCGGCGGGGCCGAATTCAACTCTTGAATATTTGAGGAGACTGGAATCGAAAGTGGGAAGATGCACCCCGCCCTACCGGCCGGGCCGAACGGTCCCAGGGCCCTAGCGGCGGATGCCCAGACGCTGAATCAGGGTCTTGTAGCGTTCCGGATCCGAGCTTTTCAGATACTTCAGCAGACGGCGCCTGCGCGCCACCATCGTCAACAACCCGCGACGGGAGTGATGGTCCTTCTTGTGGGTCTTGAAGTGTTCCGTCAGCAGCAGGATACGCTGGCTCAACAGAGCCACCTGCACTTCTGGAGAACCCGTGTCGCCTTTGTGCCTCTTGAACTTAACGATTGTTTGCTTCCGTGCGTCAGCCGCCAGCGCCATTCTCGGGTAAATACTCCTTCTCTTTCTCTATTCTCAGTCTTCTTCAGCCCTAGGATAGCACAACCGGGCAAGGGGGGTGTCGAGCCACCCCGGCCAGCCACCCGCGCCGGGGGCGGCTCCCCGCACGGAGCCGTGTCAGCGGAACGCGGGCGCCAAGCGGGGGCGAAACAGCGGTGCCGTCTGGTTGTGTAATAGCACCCATAGTCCGTAGACACCAACCGCCGTGCCAATCGGAACATTCAGGATGTCTAACGCCGACAGCACGATGCCGGGAATCCGCGACCATGGCCGCAAGCCGTAGAGTCCGATGCCGACGATGATACCCAGCACCGACAGGACAAGGACCAGCACTGCAATCAGCCTTCCGACGACGCCCAGAAAGGGAACCGCGATGTCGGCATCGCCGCGCGGGGCGGCGGAGTCGACGATCGCCGCGATTCCGTCAAATAGCAGCGGCATCGAAGCCGCGGCGATGATTCCGAAGGCGCCCAACACGATGTGGAGCACCCCAAGCGCCTTCACATGGCCTTCCATGACCAACCTCCCCGGGGCGCAGTCCCGACTGCCCCCCCTGTGACCTGATTACGCCGTTCATCTCAGGTTTGTTCCTTACTCTTCTTCAGGTTTCGGGGGGATGCGCGCCGCGCGCTTCCGTGGCATTCTGGAGTTGCGAGTCGCGTTGCCGGCAAGAAGGGGCTCTTTGTACTCGAGCCTCCAACCGCTACGGGAACGGAGAAGTGAATGGGGGATGATTCTGTCGGCCGGCAGAGGGCCTATCTGGCTGTCATCATCTTTGCTCTCCTCGCCGGCGCCATCGTGGTGGCGGCCTGGCGCTACTACTATACGCAGAAGGACGCCGTCGAAGTCGAAGTCGAAAACCAGCTTAACGCCATCGCCGACATGAAGGCCGCGGTACTGACCGGATGGCGGATAGAGCGCCTCGGCGACACTCGCATGATCCTGGCCAGCGATGCCCTGTTACTGGCGGCGGCCAAGGTTCTCGACGGTTCCGCCAGCGCCTCCGAGCGAGCGGGAACAGAACGGTGGCTGGCTTCTCTCTGCCGGTACCAGAGTTTTGCCAGCGCCATCCTGACCGACCGCCGCGGAAAACAGATACTGTTCGCCGGACAGGTGCTTGGAAGCCCCGAGCACGTCGTGGAAATGACGGAGCAGGCGATCCGCGCTGATGACGTCGTGGAGCGCGATTTCCATTGGGAGACCCCCGGCGGCGCCATCCACCTCGGTTTCAACCTCCCCATCCGGAAACCTGGGCAGTCCGCGGCCGTAGGGGCGCTCCTGCTGGGAATCGACCCGAAGCGTTTTCTGTATCCCTTCCTCCAGCAATCCCTGACGCCCAGCAAGAGCGCGGAGATTGTGCTTCTGCGCCGCGAGGGTGACGAGGTCGTCTGCCTGAACGATCTCCGTCACCAACGGGACGCGGCCCTGAGGTTGAAGATCCCGGTGAGCCGCACCGAGGTCGCGGCCGTGCGGGCGAGTCTCGGCGACGAGAAGTTCGTTCACGGCCGTGACTACCGCGGCGTGCCCGTGGTGGCCGCGATTCGCCGGGGTGTTGGCGGCGCCGCCTGGCTACTGGTGGCTAAAGTCGATTCCGAGGAGGTGTACGCCCCTATCCGCCAGCGTGCGATTGTTCTGGGCGCTTTGGTCGGGTCCTTGATCCTCGCCGCCGGCTCTCTGGTCGCTTTCGCCTGGCGGCGGCAGCAGGTGCGGCACCTTCAGGAACGTTACCGGGCCGAGATCGAGCGGAACACCCTGGCCGGGCGATACGACTTTCTCAGCCGATTCGCCAACGACATCATCTTGCTGATGGACGAGGAAGGCCGGATCGTTGAGGCCAACGACCGGGCCTCGGCCGCCTACGGTTACACCCGGGACGAGCTGCTGCGGATGAAGATCCGCGACCTGCGCCATCCCTCCACATTGGCCGATCTCGACAGCCAGTGGCGGGCCGCCGAGGACCAGGACGGCTTGGTCTTCGAGACGATTCACCGCCGGCGGGATGGAAGCGAACTGCCGGTGGAGGTCAGTGTCCGCATGGTCGGTGAGGAAGGCCGGCGGTTCCGCCAGAGCGTCATCCGCGACATCACCGAGCGCAAGCGGGCCGAAGAGGAGCAGCGGAAGCTCCAACAGCAACTGGTTCAGGCTCAGAAAATGGAGAGCATCGGCCAACTGGCGGGCGGCGTCGCGCACGACTTCAACAACCATCTCACGGTAATCAACGGTTACTGCGACCTGCTGCTGAATCGGATCGGAGAAAGCAGTCCGCTGGCCGAACAGGTCGCGCAGATCCGGCGCGCCGGGGAGCAGGCGGCGCGCCTGACGCAACAACTGCTCGCTTTCAGCCGGAGACAGATGCTCGAGCCGGTCACCCTGAACCTCAACCAGGTCATCGCCGACTCGATGAAGATGCTGAAGCCCCTGATCGGCGAGGACATCGAGGTCGAGACGCACCTGAGTCCGGAGCTACACCTGATTACCGCGGATCCCGGCCAGATCCTCCAGGTGCTGATGAACCTGACCACCAACGCGCGGGATGCCATGCCGGGCGGCGGCAGGATCATCGTGGAGACCCTGAATGTTGAACTCGACCGGAGTTACGCCGAACGCCACGCCGAGGTGACGCCGGGGTCGTACGTTCTTCTGGCGGTTTCCGACACCGGGCTCGGCATGGACGAAGAGACCCGCGGCCGCATCTTCGATCCCTTCTTTACCACGAAGGGGAAAGGCACAGGCACCGGGTTGGGTTTGTCGACTGTCTTCGGCATTGTGCGGCAGAGCGGAGGGTGGATCTGGGTTTACAGCGAACCGGGCAAGGGCGCCGCGTTCAAGCTCTATTTTCCGAAATGCACCGCTGCCGCCGCGGTTGCCGAGCCGGTGGCCGAGCCGGCCCGCACGGCTCCGCGTGGCACCGAGACCGTGCTGGTGGTGGAGGACCAGGACGAAGTCCGCGGGCTGACGACCACGATTCTGCGGGGCTACGGCTATCACGTCCTGGAAGCCGCCAACGGGGCGGAAGCGCTGAGACTGTGCGAGTCGTTCCGCGGCGCGATCCACCTGCTGGTCACCGATGTGGTGATGCCGGGAATGAACGGACGCGAGCTGGCGAACCGGCTGAATGCCGTTCGCCCCGAGACGAAGGTGCTGTTCACCTCAGGCTACACGGCGAACGTGATCTCGAAGCAGGGCGTTCTGGATCCCGGCGTGGCGTTCCTTCCCAAGCCATTCCTTCCGGATGGGCTCGCTTCCAAGGTCCGCGAAGTGATTGGGGAGCCGGAGACGAAGGGGACGATCCTGGTGGCCGACGACGAGGAGAGCATCCGCGTTTTGTTGCGGCAGATCCTAAACAGCGGAGGATACGAGGTGCTGGAAGCGCCGGACGGGCTGGCCGCGCTGAACCTCGTCCGCCGCAAGCAGTTCGACGTGGCGCTGGTGGACCTGGCGATGCCGGTGCAGGAGGGGTTTCAGACGCTGCGGGAGATGAGGGAGCTTCGGCCCGAGATGAAGACGATCGCCATCTCCGGCGCTTACAACGGCGATTTCTCGAAGGCCGCCCGCGACGTGGGAGCCTCCGGCGCGTTGCGCAAGCCGATCCGGCCGGAGGATCTGCTGCGCTCGGTCCGGCAAGTGCTGGAAGGGTAGGCTCCGCCGCGCGCGCCCGAACCGGCGGGTTGAATCCGATACCCTCGTCCTATATAGTTAGATCTTGGGCCGAAATCCAGGCGTTCCCGCTGATTCGCAGCTCCGCGGCGAACGGGCCCGGCGTTTCCGGAAACCGGAATCTTTAGTGATCAGGAGGCTTTCAATAATGCGTAGAAGTGGAGCCACGTCCGCCCTGAGGCGGCAGGCAAGCTTCGGAAAGTTGGGAGGTTTGGCGCTGCGCGTCATCCTGTCCCTTTTGGCTCTGGTGATTCTCTCTGTGCCCGCGATGGCACAGGCCGAGCACCAGGGCGGCGGCGAGGCGAACCTCGTTCTGCCCGATCTGGACATGGCTACGTTTTTGGGCGGCATCGGCGGCCGCACGCTTTTGATGACGGGCATGGTGGTCAGCTTCCTCGGCTTTCTGTTCGGACTGATCATCTACTCCCGCCTGAAGAACATGCCGGTTCACAGCTCGATGCGCGAAGTCTCCGAGCTGATCTACGAGACCTGCAAGACCTACCTGTTGACGCAAGGCAAGTTCCTGTTGCTGCTGGAATGCCTGATCGGCGTGATCATCATCTTCTACTACGGGTTCCTGCAAGGATTCCCGGTTCTCAAGGTGCTGATCATTCTCCTGTTCAGCCTGATCGGCATCTCGGGCAGCTTCCTGGTGGCGGCTTTCGGCATGCGCGTGAACACTTTCGCCAACTCGCGCGCGGCCTTCGCCAGCTTGAGGGGCAAGCCGTATCCCTGCTACGACATCCCGCTTCAGGCCGGCATGAGCATCGGCATGCTGCTGATTTCGGTCGAACTGCTGATCATGCTCTTCATCCTGGTGTTCGTCCCGGGTGAGTTGGCCGGACCGTGCTTCATCGGCTTCGCCATCGGTGAATCGCTCGGCGCGGCCGC
>CAYOTD010000155.1:0-9207 GCA_964406685.1 uncultured Solibacteraceae bacterium
GGACAACTTCGGCCACGATCCGCGCGTGCTGGTGATCGCCGGTTCCGATCATCACGGCGTCGAGTTCCGGATCGGCTAGCATTTCTTCGGAGTACTGGAACGTCTTGGGCCGCCGGCCAAAGAGGCGCAACGCGTCGTCCGCGGCCTTTTCGCGATTCACCGACCATAGGTCGCAGACGCTGCGCAGATCGAAGTTCGCATCCGCCGCGGCGGACTTCTTCAGCATCTGCCGGAGCCCGGAGGCCCGGTGGCCGCAGCCGATCTGGCCGATCTGTATCCGGTCGTTGGCCCCCACAATGCGCGCATACGATCGAGCCGCCGGCACAACCGACGCGGCGGCGAGAAGACTCCTGCGTGACAGAGCGCTCACTTTGATCCCTCCCCCACCTACTGTATACGACCGGCGGGATTACTTGACGGCAGCGGCGGCTTCCACCGAGTGGGGCCGGAGGAACACGCCGTGGGCCAGCAGTTCGGCCTGCAACCGGCGGAGGTCGATGGCGCCCGGCGCAACTGATTCGCGCACGGACATGGCGGCAGCGCGGCCCGCCGCTTCTCCCATGGCCATGCAGGGGGCCATCACGCGGATGGCGGCCATGGCCTCGTGCGTGGTCGAGATCGCGCGGCCGGCGACCAGCAGGTTGTCCACCTCCACCGGGAGCAGGGACCGATAGGGGATGTCGTAGCAGTCGCCGCACCATTCCAGCGTGCAGCCGTCATCGTTGGGACGGTGCAGGTCGATGGGATAGCTGGCCACCGCGATGGCGTCGTCGAAACGCCCGCAGCTCAGGATGTCTTCGCGCGTCATGACGTATCGGCCCACGATGCGGCGCGTCTCCCGGATGCCGAGGAAAGGCGCCGCGCGGCTGAACCGGCAGTTCTCGAACCCCGGGACATACTCGCGCAGATAGCGCTGGATATCGGCGATCTGCCGCCGCGCTTCGATCTCGCCCGCGGAGAGGCTGCGCGGGTCGGTGCCGTCGACGCCCTTCACGCGCGTCATGTTGACCCAGACCTCGCCTTCCCGCAGGCCGGTGATCAGGATGGTCCGCTCAGTGGGGATTTTGAGGCCGGCCGCCTGCGCCGCCTTGATCTGCTCCCGCAGGCCGACCACGATGTACTGGCGGTTCCGGCCGAAGTAGTCGTTGGGGATGAAATCGGTGATGTAGGTGCGCGGTTGCTCCGCGATGCTGAGCCGGAGCCGCTCGGTGTCCACGCCGGCGAGGCAGAACAACAGAGTGGGAGGCTGCATGCCTCCGTCTTCGCCGCCTTTCTCGCACGGCACACCGGCGTGGAAGGCAACGTCGGCGTCGCCCGTGCAATCGATGACGACCCGCGCCAGCAGGGCCTCGCGCCCCGCCTTGCTCTCGGTCAGGACGCCGCGCACCCACCGGCCATCCATGACGACTCCGGCGCACGCGCAGTGGAGCAATACGTCGACTCCGCTGGCGACGAGCATCTCCAGCCCCACGGTCTTGACCGCTTCCGGCTCCACCAGCGTGATCCCCATGTGCAGCGGACAGGGGCGGTGTTCGCTGGCCGCCTGAACCGCTCTCAGCCGGTCGATGAACCTCTGCGGCATCCCGGCGATGATCTGCTCCCTCTTCTGACTCAGGAAGCCGAGCACCGGCAGTCCAATGGTGAGATTGCCGCCGATGAAACTGCGGCTCTCCACCAGCACGACGCGCACGCCACTCTGGGCCGCCGCCAGGGCGGCGATCAAGCCGGCCGGCCCGCCGCCGACCACCAGAACATCCACTTCTCCGCGCACGGGCGTGGTTCTCTCGGGCTCGCGGACGCTGCCAGGGTGATTCATCGCCCTCACTCTAGCCAAGCCGCCGCCGGTCGGTCAATTTGCTTTTTGATGCCGCCGCTATGGAATTCAACGGGCAGGCCGGTCCACGCCGCTCTCCGGTTGCTTCCGCCCGAACTCGCGCCGGTAGCGCCCTGGCGTCCACCCGGTGCGCTGTTTGAGAATGCTGCTCATGTATTCCGGATACTTGAACCCGGTCCGCTCCGCGACGGCCTCGATCGGAAGGCCGGTGTCGGCCAACAGCGCCTTGACGCGAGCGATCCGCGCTCCCACGACCACATCGTGAATCGAGCTGCCAAGGGCGCGGCGGAAGTGATCCTGCAAGGCGGTTCGCGACATGCCCACGTGCCGGCGGACATCCTCCACGTTGATGCCGTCGCAGGCGTGCTCGCGGATGAAGCGCACGGCGCGGGCGACCACCGGGTCGGCGATCGCGGTCACGTCGGTGGATTGCCGCGTCGCCACGTCGAGCGGCGGGATGCGCAGTTCGGCGCACGGCGCCGGCTCTCCCCGCATCAGACGGTCGAGCAGCGCCGCCGCCTCGTAGCCCATGCGCCACGCGTTGAGGACCACGCTCGACAACGGCGGATCGGCAAGCTCGCAGGCCACATCGTCGGCCCCCACTCCGATCACCGCGGCTTCCTCCGGTACCGCGACGTCCGCCAGGCGGCAGGCGGCCAGCAGTTGCAGCGCGCGGAAATCGTGGCAGGCCATGATGCCCACCGGCTTGGGCAACCCCGCCACCCAGGCGGCGATGCGGTCCAGTTGCAGCTCCCACGCCCCCTGGCGGAGCGAACGCAAGTCTTCGGGTCCGCCTTCCCACACCTCGCAGCCGTGGCCGGCCTCGCCCACGGCGCGCACGAAGGCTTCGCCCCGGCGGTCCGACCATATCCGGCCCGCATCGCCCACGTAGCCGAAATGCGTGAATCCCCGCTCGAGCAAGTGGCCGGCCGCCGCGCGGGCCACGGCCACGTTGTCGATCAGAACCATCGGAACCCCGAGGCCGCCGAGCTGTTCGTTGAGGTCGACCACCGGAATCCGGTTCGCCGCCACAACCTCCCGGATCTCCGGCGAGGCTACGCGCGTGATGATCCCGTCGCCCTTCCAGTCCTTCAGCCAGTCCGGTGCCGGATCGAAAACGCCACGCTCGCCGAAGTACACCGACCAGGGCGCGTTCTCACGGATGTGGGCGGCGACGCCGCACAGCAGGCGGCGGCCGAAGGAGGTCGAGGTCTCGACGATGAGAGCGACCCGCGGCGGAGTTTTCATTTTCATATTCCGTCGCCTTCCGTTCCGGCGTAACTCAAAAGTAACACGGGACGGTGGGCACCCAAAACCGTAATCGGCAGCGTCAAAACCTCATTGACTTCGACCCCCGATCCGCTCCCTAATTGAGTGTGCTGAATCTGAAGTCAGCATACTCATTCGCATGAGACTCCGGAACCTGCGCTGGTGGATCGCGGCGCTGATCTTCGTCTCGACGGTCATCAACTATGTCGACCGCCAGACGTTGTCCGTCGTGGCGCCGGTACTCACCCGCGAACTCGGGATCAGTCAGGTTGAGTACGGGGACATCCTGCAATGGTTTCTGGGCGCGTACACGGTGATGTACGTGATCTCGGGAATCCTGGTGGACCGGTGGGGGACGCGCCTGTCCCTGGCTGTGTTCGTGGCGTGGTGGTCGGCCGCGAACGCCCTGCACGTGTTTGCGCGCGGCGCGTTCCACCTGGCGGTGTTCCGCTTCCTGCTGGGCGTGGGGGAGCCCGGCAATTACATGGCGGCGGGGCGCGCGGCCTCGGAGTGGTATCCGCCGAAGGAGCGCGCCTTCCTCAACGGCCTGGTGAACGCGGGCTCCGCCATCGGCGCCGTGATCGCGACCCCGCTGGTGGCGTGGATCACTCTCCACTACGGGTGGCGCTTCGCGTTCCTGGCCACGGGCGCGATGGGATTCGTGTGGCTGGTCTTCTGGATTCCTCTGTACCGGTTGCCGGAAAAGCACCCCCTCATCACCTCCGAGGAACTGCACCTGATCCGCAATGCGGCCGACCCCGCCGAAGCCGGGCCGAGCGCGTCGTGGGCCGAGTTGTGGAAGCAACGCGAAATCTGGGGCCTGTTGCTGGCGCGGTTCTTCTCCGACCCGGTCTGGTGGTTCTACCTGTTCTGGATGCCGAAGTACCTGGTGGAGCAACGCGGATTCACCCTCGCCGAAGTGGGCATCTTCGCGTGGCTGCCCTACCTGACCTCCGACCTCGGCGCACTGGCCGGAGGGTGGCTTTCCGGCCGCCTGATCGCGGGGGCGCGGACCGTCCTCGACGCCCGTTACGCCACCATGTTGCCGGCCGTGCTGGTCATGCCGGTGTCTGTCGCTATCCCGTTTCTGGCTTCCCCGGCTCACTCGCTGGCGCTGATCTGCGTCGTGACGTTCTTTCACCAGGTGTGGAAGACCAACTTGATGACAATCACCAACGATATCTATCCCGTGAGGTCGGTCGGCTCGGTATCGGGCATCGTGTCGCTGGGCAGCGGCCTGGGCGGAGTGGTGTTCATGAACTTGGTGGGACGCATCGTCGAAGCGTTCTCCTACACCTCGGTTTTCATCATCATGGGCTTGCTGCATCCGCTGGCATATGCCGTCTGCCGCGTACTGGTGCGGCCCCAACAGCCGTCCGTGGCACCCGGGTGCGAGGCAGTACAGACTCCCGCCTCCGGCGAGCCGGGGCGGGAGGACGGCAAAGAGTCTTTGTCTTAGTTCAGGCTTGGAGGTTGGCTATGTTGAACGGATGGTTTCGAAGCGCACTGATCGCCTTTCTGATGATTCCGGCGCTTCACGCCCAGCAGGGCCGGGGCACCGTTTCGGGGACCGTGACGGATGCGCAGGGAGCCGCGGTTCCGAACGTGACGGTCGAGATACGCAACGTTGGCACCAACGCCGTGTTCCGCACCGCGACCAACGAAACCGGCTTCTACACGGCTCCCGGCCTCGCGGTGGGCAACTATGAGGTCACGGCGGAACTGGCCGGCTTCAAGAAGACCGTCCGCAGCGGCATCATCCTGGAGGTGGACCAGAAGGCGGTGGTGAACCTCACCATCGAGATCGGGCAGGTGACCGAGCGTGTCCAGGTGGTCGGCGAAGCACCGCTGGTGGATGCCAGTTCGGCCACGGTCGGCAAGGTGGTGGAGAACCGCCGCATCCAGGAGCTTCCGCTGAACGGCCGCAACGCGCTGGCTCTGGCGATGTTCACTCCGGGCGTGCGGACGTCGGTCGGCCCGACTTACGGGGGCTTCACGGACCGCGGCGTGCGCATCTCCACGATGAGCATCAACAACAGCCCCGGCGGCATGAACGGGCAACTGCTCGACGGCAATCACAACGTCCTGACTTACATCGACGAAGTCGGGGTGCCGCCGGCGGTGGACACGGTGGAAGAGTTCAAGGTGCAGAGCGGCTCGATGTCGGCGGAGTTCGGCTACACCGCCGGAGGCGTGGTGAACCTGGTCACCAAGTCGGGTTCCAACGCGTTCCACGGCGCGGCCTACGAGTTCGTCCGCAACGACAAGCTCGACGCCCGCAACACCTTCGCCGTCGCCAAGGACAAGCTCCGCTACAACCAGTTCGGCGGTTCGCTCGGCGGACCGGTGCTGCGCGACCGGACGTTCTTCTTCTTCAACTACGAGGCGTACCGGACCGTGCAGGGTTCGCCCAAGATTGCCACCGTGCCGGTGGAAGCCGAGCGCAAGGGCGACTTCTCCAACACCCGCGACATCTCCGGCGCCCTCATCCCCATCTATGACCCGGCCACGACGCGCGGCGCCGGTTCCACGGCCGTCCGCGACCGCTTCCCCGGCAACCTCATCCCCGCATCCCGCCTGGATCCGGTGGCGCAGAAGGTGCTGGAGTTGATTCCCCTGCCGAACCGCACTCCCACCAACCTCTTCACGAACTCTCAGAACTACCAGACCGAGGCCCAGCCCACCACCACCAGCGAGCAGTATCACGGCCGCATCGACCACCGCCTGACGGACAGGAACTCGATCTTCGGCCGCTTCTCCTGGTTCGATCACCGGCCTTTCCAGAAGCAGGTGATCTTTCCCGGCGACATGTAT
Organism: uncultured Solibacteraceae bacterium; assembly: GCA_964406685.1. Classification (GTDB taxonomy): domain Bacteria; phylum Acidobacteriota; class Terriglobia; order Bryobacterales; family Bryobacteraceae; genus JACQZT01. The sequence goes on from CAYOTD010000155.1 coordinate 5,918, forward strand.
GGCCGCAAGGACGACATGTCCAACAAGAACGTGGTCGTCTCCGACACGCACACCTTCGGTCCCACGCTGATCAACGAATTCCGCGTCGGCGTCGTGCGCCAGTACTTCACCTTCGCCGACGCCAGCTACGGCCAGGGCTGGCCGCGGAAGTTGGGCCTGCCGGCCAGCGTGCCCGACGACGTGATTCCGACGGTCGGCATTTCCGGCTACACCAGCGTCGGCTATGGCATCGTCGGCAAACGCGGGTCGATGAACTGGAATTTCCAGGAGGCGCTCACCAAGATCCGCGGCAATCACACGCTGAAGTTCGGGGCCGAGTACCGCCGGCTCCAGGCCAGCAACCGCCAGACCTCGAACCCCTCCGGCAACTTCTCGTTTACCGCGGCGATCACGGGCGACATCCAGAAACCGACAGGAACCGGATCGAGCGTGGCGTCCGTGGTGCTGGGCGCGGTTCGCACCGCCAGCGTGGACCAGTCGCAAGGCATCACGATGGACGCCTACGCCACCACGTTCTTCGTCCAGGACGACTGGAAAGTGACGCGCCGCCTGACCCTCAATCTCGGCCTCCGGTACGACTTCCAGCAGAACCCGGTGGAGCGCTACGACCGTCTGATGAACTTCGACCTGACCGGCAAGAGCTCGGTGTCGGGGCTGACGGGCCGGGCCGTCTACGCCGGCGTATCGGGGCAGCCGCGGCAATGGCGCGAAGAGGACCACAACGACTTCGGTCCCCGTTTCGGCTTCGCCTACGACGTTTTCGGCAAGGGCTCAACGGTGGTGCGCGGCGGCTACGGGATCTACTACCCGTTCACGTTCTACAACGCCAATTTCGGCAGCGCGGGCACGGGGTTCACCTCCATGACCACCACCTACAACCCTGCCGGCAACGATTACCATTACGCCGCTTTCCAGTTCAAGGACGGTTTCCCGTACGCTCCCGCACAACCGCTGGGCGTCAAGGGCGGCGACGATGCTTTCCTCGGCCAAACGGTGAAGCTGAGCGAAGCCGTCGGGCCCACGCCGATGACGCAGCAATGGAACTTCTCGCTGCAACAGCAGTTGCCGGGACGGTGGCTGATCGATGCCACCTACAGCGGCAACCGCGGCGCGCACTTCATCACCGGTGCGTGGAACTACAATCAACTGGATCCGCAGTACCTGGCGCTGGGCCGCTCGCTTCTGGACACCGTTCGTAATCCCTACGCCGGCATGGTGACCGGATCTCTCGGCGCGGCCAACATCACGCGCCGCCAGTCGCTGCTGCCGTTCCCCTACTACGGCTCCGTCAACATCACCAATCCGCGCCTGGGAAGCTACACCTCCAACCTGTTCCTTCTCAGCATGGAGAAGAAGACCGCCCGCGGCTTGACGCTGCTGTTCTCTTACACCGCCGGCAAACTGATCAGCGATGCGCTGACGGTACCGCAGTCGGACTTCGGCGAAAACGCCGGCCGGATGAGCGTCTTCCAGAATGGCAAGTACAACCGCCGCGCGGAGCGATCGGTGGATCCGCAGGACGTCTCGCAGCGGGCGGTGGTCAGCGCGGTTTATGAGCTGCCCTTCGGGCCGAATAAGCGCTGGAACGCCGGCAACGCGATCGCGCGGAAGCTGATCGGTGGCTGGCAGGTCAGCGTCATCACCACGATGCAGACGGGCCTTCCGGTCGCCGTCTCGGGCGCGAACAACCAATCCACCGCGGACCGGCCCAACTCCACCGGCGTATCGGCGAAGCTGGACAATCCGACCGCGGCGAAGTGGTTCAACACGGACGCCTTCATCAATCCACCCGATTTCACCTACGGCAACATCGGCCGGGTGCTACCCGATGTGCGCTCGCCCGGCACGGTGAATTGGGACTTCTCGCTGCTGAAGTCCACCGCCTTGACCGAGCGGGTGAATCTCCAATTCCGCGCCGAGGCCTTCAACCTGCTGAACCACGTCAACCTGGGTCTTCCGGGTGGCGGCTTTGTGGCGGGCGCGGGCGGGAAGAACACCAGCGGCTCGTTCGGTGTGATCTCCAGCGCGCGCGATCCACGCCAGGTTCAGCTCGGATTGAAACTCCGGTTCTGAGCGCCATGCGGCACTTCCTGACCCCACTGATGGCGGCAGCCACGCTGACCGCCGTTTTCGCCCAGACGCTGCCGGAGCGGCCGGCGCTGCTTGTGGTCTCCGTCGACGGGTTGCGCCCCGACTACGTGCTTCAGGCGGACCGCCACAAACTCAAGATCCCGTATCTGCGGCGGTTGATCCACAAAGGCGCGTACGCCACGAGCGTGAAGGGCGTCCTGCCCAGCGTCACTTATTCGAGTCACACCACGCTGGTGACCGGCGTGCGCCCGGAGAAACACGGGATCTTCTTCAACCACCCGTTCCGGCCGGTCGGCCGCAACCCGGACGCCTGGTATTGGTACCGCGAAGACATCCGCGTACCCACCCTGTGGGACGCGGCGGCCGCGACCGGTTACGCGGTGGCCAGCGTCAGTTGGCCGGTGAGTATCGGAGCGTCGGCGATCCGCTTCAACCTGCCGGAGTACGCCGGAACTCGGACTCCGGACGACATCAAGATGATCCGGGCCCTCGCCGGGGGCGGCCTAATGGACGAGCTTGAGAAGGCGGCCGGGGCATACATCACCGACGTGACTCAGTCCGTTCCGCGCGACTGGGTACGAACCCGCTGGGCGGTCGAGATCATCGGGCGCAAGCACGCCCGGTTTGTCACGGTTCACCTGGCCGCTCTCGACCACACGCAGCACGAGGAGGCTCCATTCAGCGAGGCCGCCTTCTCGACGCTGGAAGAGATCGACAAGATGCTGACCGCCCTCAGCACCGCCATCCGCGCCGAGGACCCGCGCGCGGCCGTCTGCGTCGTATCGGATCACGGTTTCGCCCGGGTGGAGCACGTCCTCAAGCTCGACGCGGCGTTCGTCAACGCCGGCTTCATCGTGTTGAAGTCGTCCCGGGAGACTCTGGCGAACTCGACGATCTCCGATTGGACCGCCATGCCGTGGGCGGGAGGCGGGTCGGCGGCCATCCTGCTTAAGGACTCGCACGATGAAGCGGTTCGCCGGAAGGTCGCCAGATTCCTCGACGATCTGGTGGCGAATCCGGCGAACGGCATCGCCGCCATCCTCGACCGCGATGCCATCGCCCGGTTGGGCGGCGCGCCGGCGGCGGCGTTCTGGGTGGACATGCGGCCCGGCTTTGCCATCAGCTCGTCGCTTGCCCCCCCAATAGTCGCTCCGGTAGGCGCCCGCGGCAACCACGGATACTCGCCCGAGCATCCCGAG
>CAYOTD010000156.1:0-1566 GCA_964406685.1 uncultured Solibacteraceae bacterium
AGAACACGCTCAATCCCGAGTTGTACGCCGCCTCCCGCGGTTTGAGCTTGAACGGTGGCATCATGAACTCCCAGAACATCACGGGCGACGCTGTCTATGCCGTCACCCCAACAACCGTTCTAAACCTGCGCGCCAGCTACGCGTCCCTGAAGGACGACCTGGACTCCCAGGAGATCACGGAGAAAGACCTCGAGCAGTTCTGGCCCAACAACGCCTGGTACAAGCCTTACCTGAAGGACCTCAAGGCGCTCTTCTATCCCTCCATGGGAGGGCTTGGCCGCAGCAGCGCGTGGTATCAGCGCGGCCACACCTACAACACCTATGCCCGTCTTTCCCAGCAGCGCGGGCGCCACTATCTCAAGTTCGGCACCGAATTCCGCCGCTACTCCCAGTGGGTCCACTTCCCCAGCGCCATCGTCCTGGAGACCAACAACGCCGCGCTCACGGCCGACACCTACATCAACCCGGTAACCACCATGTCCGGTTCTCCCTGGGCCTCCTTGCTGTTGGGTGCCCTGAACAGCGGTAGTATGGGCTATGTCGCCCCGCAGGAGGCCCGCTCCCACTTCCACTCGCTTTACTTTCAGGACGATTTCAAGCTGAGTGACAGGCTCACCCTCAACCTGGGTCTCCGCTGGGAATACGAAACCCCGCCGTGGGATACCGAGTACCGCTTCACGCGCTATCTCGACCTTGCCAATCCAATCCCGGAGATGCAGTCCAACCCGCCGGTCATTCCCTCCGCGGTGACCGATATCGCCCGAATCAACTACCAATGGAACGGCGCGTTTGTCTTCACCGGCGAGGATCATAAGGGGATGTGGAACGGTAACCCCCACCTGTTCATGCCGCGCCTGGGCCTGGCTTTCCGCGTGAACTCCCGTACGTCGCTGCGGGTGGGCTACGCGCGCTACATCATCCCCACGATTAACGCGGTCAACGTGATTGACGGCGAGGCTCCGGCCTACGGCTACAGCGTCAAGTCCAGCGCGCTCGCTCCGCAGACGGGCATTCCACGCGCCACGCTCAGCAATCCGTTCCCCTCGGACAACCCGCTCCAGCCGATTCCCGGCAAGAGCCTGGGTCGCTACACGCAGCTCGGCGACAGCATGTCCTGGAACTATCAGGACCTTCAACCCGGCGTGAACGACCGCTACAACGTGTCTCTCCAACAGGAGCTCCCGGCGCGGATCCTTTCCGACGTGACCTTCTTCATGAATCAGGGCCACGACCTGCCTTACGACAGGTCGTTGAACCTTGTGGACCCGAATTTCAGTTACACCTACAAGTCCGCCCTGGACAAAACGGTCGCCAACCCGTTCTACGACTATCTTCCGGCGAGTAAGTTCCCGGGATCGCTGCGCAACTCGAAGACGGTCACCATCGCCAGCCTGCTCAAGACTTATCCGCACTACGGAACGCTGACCCAGAGCAATACCCCCGGTGCTCTCAGCCACCAGTACTCGCTCCAGGTCCGGGTGCGGCGGTCGTTCGCAGGCGGTTACCGCTTCATGGCCAACTACGCCACCAGCCTGGTGCGGACCACGACCTACTTCAATACGGTGG
>CAYOTD010000156.1:1576-9203 GCA_964406685.1 uncultured Solibacteraceae bacterium
CGCATGTCATACCTGGACAGCGGCGCGCCCCGGCACCGGTTCAACCTCTCCGGCACGTTCGATCTTCCCCTGGGCCGCGACCGGCGCTGGCTGGCGGGCGCACCGCGGGCGGTGAACTTCGTGTTGGGCGGCTGGTCGTTCAGCCCGCTGTTCACGCTCGACTCCGGGACGTGGCTCTCTTTCGGCGCCATGCAGGTGGTCAAGAGCGGCAGCCCGAAACTGGACAACCCCACGCGGGACAAGTGGTTCGATACCTCGTTCTTCCAGCGCCAGCCCTCCTACACGGAGCGGACCAACCCGGTCTACTACGCGGGCCTGACCGGCCCCCGCCAGTGGAATCTCGACGCCACGTTGTCGAAGTCGTTCCGCGCCACCGAACGCTTCCGCGTCGAGCTGCGCATGGAGGCCTACAACCTGACCAACAGCATCAACTGGGGGGGGCCCAACATGTCGGTGGACAGCGCGCTGTTCGGCCGCATCACCACGCAAAGCAATCGCGGCCGCGAGCTGCAGTACACGCTCCGCGTCCACTTCTGACCGCGGCGGCGGAGCCGTGTGCTCCCTTCGCCTGCGGATGGCCGAGAGAGAGTGTCAGAGCAGCGGATTGTGCCAGCCGTGCCTGGCAAGTCTCGCAAAGTCGTGGTCCGTCGAACGGGGTTCCGCGCCGTGTTCAACCTGTTGGCGCTCAGCCGTCCTCGCGCAGCGTCGTGACGGGATCGACCCGGGCCGCGCGGCGGGCCGGAAGAAGCCCGGCCAGCAGGCCGATCAGCGCCATCGCGGCGCACGCCACGCCGAGCGCGCCCGGATCGAGCGGCGACACGTGGTACAACATGCTTCTCAGGACTCGAGTCAACGCAACGGCCCCGATCAGTCCGAAGGCGAGCCCCGCAACGACCAGAGTGAGCGCGCTCCGCAGCACGTTCGAGAGTACATCCGAGGCGCGGGCGCCCAGCGCCATCCGGATGCCGATCTCCCGCCGCCGCTGCATCACAGCCTGCGAGAGCACGCCATACAGCCCGATGGCGGTGAGCAGAACCGCCACGGCGGCGAAGATGCCGATGGCCCAGGCCGGGCGGCTGGAGCCGGACAGCGTGCGGTCGCGGAACTGCTCCAGCGTGGTGATGTCGCTCAGCGGCAGGTTGGGATCGATGGCGCGCACGGCTTCACGGATTCCAGGCAGAACCGCGGCCGGGTCGAGCCGGGAGCGGAGGACGAGCTTGATGTGCGGGTCCGGTGCCTGCGCCAGGGGCACGTAGACTACCGCCGGGTCGGGAAGGCCGGGCCAGGCGACCCGCTCGCTGCGAATGATACCGGCGAGTTCGATCTCCGGCAGGAACAGCCTCTTCTCCACATAGCCGGGATACGACACGCGAACCATCTTGCCGACGGGATTCTCCATGCCGGCGATCTCCTTCAGGCGTCCGGCGAGGGCTTCGTTGATGACGGCGATGCGTGGCGCCCCGTCGCGGTCGCGCGGTGTGATCCCGCGGCCGGCCAGCAAGGGGATCCCGAGCGTCTCGAAATAGCCCGGGTCGACGCGCTTGAACCGGACTCTCACGATCTTCTCGCTCCCGGCGGCCCACATCCCTTCCCCATTCCCGATCCATTCCAGAGGCAAGTGCGTCGCAAGCCCCGCCTGCACGATTCCCGGCGCGGCCTGGAGCCGCTCGGAGACCGCCTGGTAGAACAGTGCGGCTTTCTCCGGTGTCGGGTAGGCGCCTACGGGAAGGTCCGTCGACAAGGTCAGCACGCTCTCCATGCGGACACCGCTGTCGATCTGCTGGAGTTTGGCCAGGCTCTTCAGGAGCAGAAGGGCGCCGCATAGTAGCACCAGGGAGAGCGCCACCTCGCCGGCGACAATGGCGCGGCGCAGTCGTCCGTGTGCGCCGGAGGAGCCCCGGGTGGAGCGATTCAACGACTCCGCCAGATTGCCGAAGGAGGTTTGCAGGGCGGGAAGCGCACCGGCGAGCAGAAGCACTCCCAGCACGATGGCGCCGGCAAAGCAGAGCACCCGAAGATCCAGGCTAACCTGCGCCGTGAAAGGGAGTAGCTCCGACAGAACCGGCGTCGCGGCCTGGATCAGCAGGTTGGCCACGATCACGCCCGCCACTCCACCCAGGATGCACAGCGCCAGGCTCTCGGTCAGCAACTGCGCCACCAGGCGGCGGCGGCCGGCGCCGAGCGCGGCCCGGACCGCCATCTCCCGCTCCCGCGTGACGCCTTTCGCCAGAAACAGATTGGCGACGTTCGCGCAGGCAATCAGCAGAACCAGGGCGACCGCGCCGAACGCGATCGATAGAGAGCGTTTCAAGCCGCGGCCCGCCAGCAGAGCGGCCAGCGGCTCGACGACGATGGTAGCCTCGCGCTCGTTGAGATTCCTGTTCTCCGCCAGCGCGGAATGAATGGCCCGCATTCGTTCGCGCGCCTGGGACAAGGATGCACCTCCGCGGAGACGTCCGTACACCGTGAGCCAGTGCACATCGCGCAACTGTTGGTCGGGCGTGAAGACGAGCGGTTTCCAGAACCGGGTCTGGTCGCGGTCGAAGGCGCCCGGCGCGAGAACGCCGATGATCTGATGCGCTTCGCCGTCCAGCAGCACGCGCCGGTGCAGAACGCCGGGATCGCCTCCGAAGTAGGTCTGCCAGGCGGCGTGACTGAGGACGATGATCGGAGCCGTCCCCGGTTGGTCCTCCTCCGGGCGGAACGTGCGGCCGAGCCGGGCGTGCGCGCCGAACACCCGGAAATACTCGGCGGTGACCGCCTTACCGGGGAGCCGCATTGGCTCGCCGGAAACGACAAGCGCCGCCGCAATCCCCCGTTCCGCCGAGAGTGCTTCGAACTCCGCGGCCAGCCGCTTCCAGTCGAGAAAATCCGGGGCGCTTGTGGCATTGACGACTCCCGGCCGGGGAGCTTCCCACACGCGGACGATGCGGTCGGGCTCGGGAAAGGGAAGCGGTCTGAGGAGAACGGCGTCGACCACGCAGAAGGTGGCAACGTTGGCTCCAATGCCGAGCGCCAGCACGCCCACCACCACGGCGGTGAAACCCGGCGCGCGCCGCAGCGAGGCGAATCCGTGCCGAAGATCCCGCAACGGCATCTCCATCCACGGGAGACCGCGCCGGTCGCGATGCGCTTCCTTCATTGCCTCGATCCCTCCGAAACTGCGCCGGGCGGCCCGGCGGGCCTCCTCGGGAGACAAGCCGCGCGCGGCCGCGTCTCTCTCCGCCAGTTCCAGGTGGGCGAGGATCTCATCCTCCAGTTCCCGGTCGAGGCGCCGCTTGCGCAGGAGCGCCAGCAGGCCCTGCGCCGCCCGCCGGAAAGTCATGACGATGCCTCCAGAATGCGGCCCACCAGGGCCGTCGCCTTCTCCCAGTTCGCCACTTCGACCAGGAGCTGCTTCTTCCCGGTCTTGGTCAACGAGTAGAACCTGACCTTCCGGTTCGTTTCGGAAATCCCCCACTCCCCGCGAATCCAGCCTTCCTGCTGGAGACGGATTAGGGCCGGGTATACGGATCCCTGGCTCAGTTGCAGGGGTTCGCCGGAGACCTGCTCGATGCGCCGGGCGATGGCGTAGCCGTGCAGCGTTCCCATCGTGTCCAGCGACTTCAGGATGAGAAGGTCGAGGGTTCCGTAGGGCACATCCACTTGTTGTTTCGACATGTCGATAGCCGACACTTATAGTATCGGCCCTCCGGCCGCGATCCGTCAACCGGCGGGAAGCGGCGCTGCGTCGCGGCAGATCGGGCAGGCGCGGTGCTAGGATCTTATGGTCAGATGCGCGCAGGCAACGCGAAGGCTTCAGTCCCGGTCTCGCCCGAGAGCGGGTGCGGATTCGGCAGGGCCGACCTGCTTGTGGTCCTGCTCCTGCTTGCGCTCGGCGCTTTCGCGGTTGCCGCCGTTCAGACGGCGGAGATCTACCAGACCGACGGCTCCGCATACATGGTGCTGGCGCGCAGCCTCCGGGAGACGGGCCGGTACGAGTTCAACTACAAGCCTCACACCGTGCACCCTCCCGGCCTCCCGCTCCTGCTGGCGGGCATTTCCATCCTGAGCGGGGGCGACAGCTACGGCGTCTTCATTCGCTTCATGCCGGTGTTCGGCACGCTGGCGCTTGTGATCTGGTACCTCGTGCTCAAGCGGGACCAGGGACGGGCGCCGGCCGCCGTTTGTTGCCTGCTGGTGGCCTCCTCCGGTCCGCTCTTCCATCTGGTGACGCGTTCCATCCTCTCGGACGCTTCCTATTTCTTCCTGTCCGGACTGGCGTTGTGGTGCCTGATGACGCTCGACGGGCGGGCTGCGCCGCGACCCCCGGTCCGCCATCTCCTTCGGATCTGTCTCTGCCTGGCTGCCGTTCTCGTGGTTCTGCTTCGAACCGCGGGCGTCGCCCTGTGCGCCGCGCTGCTGGCATGGGTGGTCACCGAGGCCTGGCGCCGTGGTTGGAGGCGAACCGGCGTTCTGCCCTCCGCGGCGGTGGCGGCGCTAGCGGGTTTCCTGGCCTTCTTCTGCTGGATCGGCTGGACCAGGCATTCGGAGCGCCGGGACTATCAGGGCCAGCACATGAGCAGCTACGCCAGTCAGTTCATCACCAAAGATCCGCACCGCCCGGAACTCGGGAAGGCATCCGCCGGCGACATGGTCCTCCGGTTGGCGGCGAACATCCCGGTGCAAGCGTCTCACCTCGCCGCACTGGCCGCCCGTGTCGAGTATGTGATGCCGCTGTGGTACTCCCCGCTGGTGATCGCCGTGGTCCTTCTGCTGCTCGGTGGACTGGCGTCGTGCGCCGCGGACAGCCGGAGGATGCTGCTGGCATGGTACTTCCTTGCCTACTTTGCGGTGTATCTGCTTTGGCCGTTCGACGAAGGTCCGCGGTTCATGCTGCCCGTCGCGCCGCTGGCGTTCATTCTGATGTGGCGGGGCATACTCCTGGCCGCGAGACTGCTGCGGGACCGGCCGGCGGCGGCGTGGGGCGGTGTCGCGGCGCTGAGTGCCGCCCTCGCCGTGGCGGGCGCCGCCGCCGGCCGGGTTCCCGGCTTGCAGGCGCGGGCTTCCCTGGTGTTCTGGCCGCTCTTGGCGGCTGCGTCCCTGTGCCTGGCGTTCCTGGGGGGACGCGCGGGTCCCGCACTGACGTCCTCGGTCAACCGGTTGGTCTCCTGGCGCGCGCATTATGCGGTCGTCGGGATCCTGATTGGGGCCGGCCTGCTTCAGCCGGCCGCGGCCGCCCGCACGAACCTGGCCCGGAATGCCGCGCCGGGCTGGTACCAGAATCCGTCCGATTGCTCGTCGTGGCTTCGAACCGCCCCGGCGGGGATTGTGATGGCTCAGCAGTCGGTGATGATCCATCGTTTGAGCCGGCGCCGAGTCGTGAGCCTTCCCATTACCAGCGATCCTGCGATCATCGTGGCGGCGGTCAGGCGCGAAAACGTCCGCTACGTGGTTGTCAACGATGAATGGGACTACGAGTACTTTCTCCCGTCCGAGGAGGAGCGATGGAGGCGGGTCGAGCGCGCCTATCCCTCCCTCTTCCGGCTCGTGCATCGAGGCCCCGACTACCGCGTCTTCGAGTTCACCGAAGCCGCGCCATGACCGGATCGGCGGCGGCGCCAACGAAAAGGGCCGCCGCACGGCTTCCCTGCGACGGCCCGATGTCTGGTGCGGAGAGGGGGACTTGAACCCCCACGGGATTGCTCCCGCTAGCACCTCAAGCTAGTGCGTCTGCCAATTCCGCCACCTCCGCCTGAGTTGTGGCTACTTCTTCTGCTGGGGTGCCGGTTGTCCCTGGCCCGAACCCGGCCTGGGCGGCAACTGAAGCGGGACCGTCTTCTGCGTCTTGCCGTCCTCGGTGCTGAACGTTACCGAGGGCGGGCCGGCCGGCGCCGTCGCTGGAGCCTGCTTCTGCTGCGCCGGTTTGGAAAGCTGACCCGCCTGCCGCTCCAACACCGTCGAACTCGTCCCGGACGAACGCGTCGCCATGATTGCCAGCGCCATCGACGTCACCATGAACAGCGCCGCCGCCACCGTGGTCGCCTTCGAGAGAACCGTCGCCGAGCCGCGCGGGCCAAACGCCGTCTGCGAGCCCATGCCGCCGAAGGCGCCCGCCAGGTCGGCGGCCTTGCCGCTTTGCAGCAGCACTACAATCACCAGAAAAAGACAGACTATGATGTGGACCACTGTGAGCAGAATCGTCATGCTTGCCTGACCGAGGGCGAACCACACCCCTCCCTTCGGGGCGTTCCGCGCTACTTTCCCAGTATAGGAGACCGTCCCGGCCAGGTCAAACGGCGGCTCGCGGTTGCGCTGGACTCCGGTGGCGTGATGTGATATCCCTTCGCATGGCCGATCATCCGCCCGATCCCTCGCGCGCCGGTTCGCCTCCGACGCGCGCCCGTCATCTCGTCATCGTTTTTGCGGTTACCCTGGCCGTGGTCACCTACATCGACCGCGTCTGCATCTCGCAGGCCGCGCCCCTGATTCGGCGCGACCTGGGGCTGAGTCCGGTGGAAATGGGCTACGCCTTCGCCGCTTTCGCCTGGGCCTATGCGCTGTTCGAGGTCCCGGGCGGATGGCTGGGCGATTGGATGGGGCCACGCCGGGTGCTGATGCGGATCGTCCTGTGGTGGTCGTTCTTCACCGCCGCCACTGGCTGGGCCTGGAGCCAGATCTCTCTCATCGTCACGCGCTTCCTGTTCGGCGCGGGCGAGGCGGGCTGCTTTCCGAACCTGACGAAGTCCTTCACCACCTGGCTGCCGCGCGACGAGCGCGTGCGCGCGCAGGGCATCATGTGGCTCAGCGCGCGCTGGGGCGGAGCCTTCACGCCGTTGATCGTGGTCTGGGTCCTCAATCACATGAGCTGGCGGCGTGCCTTCGAGGTGTTCGGCGCGCTGGGCGCGGTTTGGGCGGTCTTCTTCTACCGCTGGTACCGGGACAACCCGCGCGATCACAGAAGCGTCAACGCCGCCGAGCTGGCGCTGCTGGACGGCGCCGAGAAGACCGCATCGGGACACGGCGACGTCCCCTGGAAGACCTTCCTGACCTCCCGCACCGTGTGGATGCTGTGGTGGCAGTACTTCGCGCTCTCCTGGGGCTGGTATTTCTACATCACCTGGCTGCCGACCTATCTGCGCGAGGCCCGTCACGTCGATCTCGGAGTCAGCGCCGTGCTGGCCGGCCTGCCGCTGTTTCTGGGCGGGTGCGGCTCGATGGTCTGCGGCGCGGTGCTTCCGCTGGTGGCGCGATGGACCGGAACCCCGACCCGCGCGCGCCGCCTGATGGCCTGCCTCGGTTTTGCCGGCGCCTCCGGAATGCTGCTGGTCTCCAGCCGCATGGCGGACCCGGTCTGGGCGATGATCGCGATGGGCTTCTCCAGTTTCTGCAACGACCTGGTGATGCCTCCCGCCTGGGGCGCCTGCATGGACGTGGGCGGCAAGTACGCCGGCACGCTCTCGGGGTCGATGAACATGATGGGCAACTTCGCCGGCGGCCTGGCCCCCATCGCGGTGGGCGTCATCCTCCAGACCACCAACCAGAACTGGAACCTGACGCTGGTGGTCTCGGCCGCCATCTACTTCATGGGCGTGTTCTGCTGGCTGTTCCTGGACCCGGTCAAGCCGCTGGACAAGCCGGCGCGGTG
>CAYOTD010000157.1:0-9188 GCA_964406685.1 uncultured Solibacteraceae bacterium
CCTCCGGTTCCCCGGTTACGCCACGAAGCAGGGCGTCGACTTCTTCCTGGGAAAGGATGTCGTCGGCCACGATCCCCCTATTGGATGATGAAGGCGTTGAACAGGACCTTCTTCACACCCTCGTTGGGCTGCTTGACGCCGAGGATGTCGTTGACCTGTTTGCGGATGTCGGCCGCCAGTTTGTCCTTGCCCTCCAGCACCGACAACTCTTCGGCCTGTTTGCTCGACAGCAGACGGATGATGGCGTCGCGCACCTCGGGCATGTGCTGCTTGATCTTCTCCTGCACATCGGGGTTGGCCACTTGCAGATGCACCTCGACCTGCAGATAGCTCTCGCCGTCCGCCAGATTGACCGTGAAGGATTCCAACTTCTCGTAGATGGGCGGATGCGAGTCCTCGGCCTCCGCCTCGTGGCCGGCCTGCTGCTCCGCCGCCGGCTTCGACAGCAACAGGTAGACGACCGCGCCACCGCCAGCGAGCACGAGCAACAACACCGCTGCCAGGATGATGAGCAGTTTCTTCTTGCCGCCGCTCTTGGGCTGTTCAGCCGCGCTTTCTTCTTCCTTCGCCATCGTCCCCTACCTTAACGCTTCGCACTAGCCAATTACCGTGGAAAATAGCACAAAAACAGGGGGTTTTATCGAGAATCTTAAGTTTCTTATTACCTTCCAGCTCCGCCGGACACGGGGGGTCGGAAGCCGCGCCGCCGGCCGCCCGTCAGGCGAAATAGTCGAGCAGGGACGATCCGGCCGTGCGCACCCTGACCACGCCGTCGCCTTCGGCCACGGCGCCCAGCAGGGTCGAGGCGTCGCCGCTACGCTGGTCGGTACCCTGCTCCGCCCTGTCGCGCTGGCCGAGCGACTGGTCGCTGACCATGGCCTGGCCGAGGATGATCCCGGCGCTGCCCATGAGTTCGCGCAGCCTCGGCATCGCCGCTTCCAAGGCCTCGCGCACGTGCGGGTTGGCGGCGAAGAACTGGGCACTGGCGTCGCCGCCGCTCAGGTTCAGGCGTACTTCGACGGTACCGAGGGCGGGCGGATTGAGGACCAGTTCCGCGGTCTGGCCGTTCCGGTTCGCCGTCCAGATCAGCTTGTCACCCAGTTCCTGCTGCCAGGCGCTACTGCCCAGGCCATTCTGCATGTTGAGCACGACCTTGTCCGCCGCGGCCGGGGCGACCTGGTTGCGCAACGCGCCCAGGGCGGCCTCCTGCCCGGCGACGGCCGGCGTCGCGTTCGTGGCCGAAGCGCTGGCGCTCTTGGCGGCGGGTGACTCCTTCAACTCGGCGACCGCCGTCAGGGCCGCCGTCGACTCGGCCGCGACCGTCGGCACCTCGCTGGTCGAGGTCGCCGTGGCCGCCGGTTGCACGACCATGGCCTCGTCGGCCCCCGTCTTGTCCACCTTCTGTTGGGCGGCAATTACTGCCATCGGATTCGGCAATTTTTTCCCGAGCGCCCGGCCGGTGACGTCGGTGGCCGGCGCGGCCTCGGCATCCGTGCCGGGTTCACCCGGCGTCGCCTGGGCCAGTGCCTCGGCCGCGGGCGCCGGCATGCTCAAGCCGAGCAGGACGAGCAACGCCGGATCGGCGGCCTGCTCGGTACCCGGCACCGCGACCGGCGACGCATCGTCCGCTTCCTGGCCGCTCGCCGCCGCGCCGTCGACGCCCACGGCGCCGGTCAGCGCCTGCGCCTTGGTGCCGGCCAAGGCCGCGAGCATGGGGTTGCCGTCGCCGTCACCCGCCTGTGCGAGTGCCGTCGTGAGCATGGCCACGAAGTCTTCTGCCGAAGCGTCGGCGGACAAGGCCATGAGCGGATTCTTGGCGGCGGCCGCGGCGGGCAAAGTGGCGGAGATCTGGATCATGGCTGGCTCGGATTCGGGCTATCGCCCAAAACCGAAGCAACATCCATGCCAGGCTGGATCAGCGGTGTTGTTCCACCATCCTGGCCAGGGCGGCCTTGCGATTGGCAAACTCGTCGTTCTGACGCTGCTCGCGGCGGTCGGCACGGCTGAGCTCGGCGCTCCGGTGGCGGCTTTCCAGTACCTCGAAGGACTTCACTTTCTGGCGCAGCGCGAGCCAGTTCTCGTGCGCCGCCAGCCAGCGTGCGTGCATCGCCTCGGCCTCGCCGGCCTGCTGCAGGATGGCCTGCTCCAGCTTGCCCAGGAAAACATGGAAATCCCGCAGCGTCTGGATGGCCATGCCGCCCCGGCTGGCCCCGGCCAGGCGGGCCATGTATTCGCCGCGGTAACGTTCCAGTTCCTCGCGTTTGAGCCGGGCGGCGTCCTCCTTGCGCTTGATCATCATGAGCAGGCGCTCGGCGGCATCCATCCGGTGCCGGGCATGGTCGAGCAGGGACTGGAGCGGGAACCTGGCGGCCACGGTCAGCCGGCCCTTTCCTCCGCGGCCAGCTTGCGCGCTTCCTCCTCCAGCATCACCGGGATGCCGTCACGGATCGGGAAGGCCAGGGCATCGGCATTGCAGACCAGTTCCTGGGCGTCCTTGCGGTACACCAGAGGACCCTTGCAGATCGGGCAGACGAGTATTTCCAACAGCTTGCTATCCATGGTACGAATCCAACTCCTTCAACACTTGTTGTTCTAGCCCGTCCGGCAGTTCCGCGTCAACAGGCAGCACCCAGATATCGGTACGGCCGAAGGCGGCGCACTTGACGGCATCCTTCTCGGTCATGACCACGATACCCGGGGGCAGATCGCCGGCTCGGAACGGATGGTGGTCGGGGAACGGGTGCGCCGTCACGGTCAGCCCGAGGCCTTGCAGGGCGGCGAAGAAGCGGGCCGGGTTGCCGATCGCCGCAACGGCATGCAGCGTCCGGCCCGAGAAATGGGCCGGCGTTTCCCGCCATTCCGGCCGGCTCAGGTTGTACAGGGATTCCCCGACCAGGCGCATCGGGTAGGTCGGCACCGGGAAAGCCGGGCCCGAATCGTCGCCATTGACCACCACGGCGTCGACGCCGGCCAGGCGGCCCGGGCCTTCGCGCAAGGGGCCGGCCGGCAACAGCAGGCCGTTGCCGAGGCCTCGGCGGCCGTCGACGACGACGATCTCCATGTCCCGAGGCAGGGCGTAGTGCTGCAGGCCGTCGTCGGAGACGATCACGTCGACGTCCGGGTGCGCCGCCAACAGGGCCTGGGCCGCCGCGCGGCGGTCTCGGCCGACCCAGACCGGGCAAGCCAGGCGGCGGGCGATCAAAGCCGGCTCGTCGCCGACCGTGCCGGCATCGCTATCGGGGCGTACGCCGGCCGGCGTCAGGGCAGCGGCCCCGTAGCCGCGGCTGATCACGCCCGGCCGATGGCCCGCCGCACGCAGCCGGGCGACCAGCCAGAGCACCAGGGGTGTCTTGCCGGTCCCGCCGACGGTCAGGTTGCCGACGACGATGACCGGGACGGGCAGCCTGGCCGCCGGCCGGAACCTGTAGCGGGCGCGGCGCACGGCGCTCCCGACGGCGAACAGGAGGGCGAGCGGGAGGAGGAGCAGACACCAGCCCCGCGTCGAGTACCAGCAACGGAGCAGGCTCGCTTCCAGGCTCAAGGACTGTCGTTGGCGCTGGTCTGCGTGACGAAGGTCACATGGGTGAAGCCGACCCGGCGGGCGGCGTCCATCACCCGCACGACGGACTGGTGCGTGGACTGGGCGTCGGCACTGATCACCACCACCGGCTGCTTGCGATTGGCGGCCGCCCGAACCATCGCCTCGGACAGGCTGGCGACGTCCTGTCCGGTCAGGCCCAGGTTGTTGACCCGGTAGTTGCCGGAGGCATCGACGTCGACCGCGATCTGGGCCGGGGTCTCCTGCGCGCTGTCGCCCTTGGCCTCGGGCAGGTTGATCTGCAGTTCGGCGAATCGGGCGTAGGTCGTGGTGACCATGAGGAAGATCAGGATCACCAGCAACACGTCGATGAGGGGGATCAGGTTGATCTCCGGCTCCTCGCGGCCGACCCCGCGCTGGAAATTCACTTGCGGTCTCCGTGCAGCAACTCGACCAGCGTGAGGGCCTGCTGCTCCATCTCGACCAGCAGGGAATCGACCTTGCCGCGGTAGAAGCGGTAGAAGATCATGCTCGGTATGGCGACGATGAGGCCGAATGCGGTGTTGTACAGGGCCACCGAGATGCCGTGCGCCAGCACGGCCGGGTTGCCGCCGGTGGGGGTCTGGGAGCCGAATATCTCGACCATGCCGATGACGGTGCCGAGCAAGCCGAGCAGCGGCGACACGGAGGCGATGGTGCCGAGCGCGGTGAGGTAGTGGCCGAGCTCGTGCGCGACGGCGCGTCCGGTTTCCTCGACCGCCTCCTTCATCACCTCGCGGCTGGCGTTGTGGTTGCGGATGCCCGCCGCCAGGACACGGCCGAGCGCCGACCCTTCGGCCAGGACGCGCAGGGTGTTGGAGTTGCTGCCTTCCTTGCGCAGCACGGTCAGGGTGTGTTCGAGCAGGGAGGGCGGGATGATCTGCGTCCGGCGCAGCGTGTACGCGCGCTCGAAGATGATGGCCAGGGCGAGCACGGAAGCGATGATGAGCGGCCAGATCGGCCAGCCGGCGGCTTCGATGAGGGCGATCACGCAGAACCTCTCGGATGGGGTGACGAATGGCGCCCATTGTGCGTCAGGGCGCAGGCGCAGGCAAGGCAACCGGGCACCGTGCCGGGCGCTTTGGCTGTGTATAATGGATCACTTGCCCTGGCGCCGGGTCCGCTTGGCCCCGGCATGAAACCAACGCTACTGATTTCGGATTTCCTAACCGCATGATACGCCGCTGGCTGCACAAGGTGCTGGGCAAAGCCGCCGTGCCTTCCAAGCCTCGCATCTTCCCGCTCGAACAACACGGCATCCGCCGCGAGAGCATCCACGCCTGCGCTCTTAAAGTCACCCGCACGCTGCGCGAGCACGGCTACGCCGCCTTCGTGGTGGGCGGCGCCGTGCGTGACCTCCTGCTCGGCCGCGAACCCAAGGACTTCGACGTCGCCACCGACGCGACGCCCGAGCAGGTGCGCCAGTTGTTCCGGCGTGCCCGCATCATCGGCCGGCGCTTCCAGATCGTCCACGTCATGTGTGGCCCCGACACCATCGAGGTGACCACCTTCCGGGCCCATCAACCCGAAGCCGAGGACGACGAGGATCGGGTCACCGCCGAAGACGGCATGATCCTGCGCGACAACGTCTTCGGCAGCCAGCATGAGGACGCCATCCGGCGCGACTTCACCGTCAATGCCCTCTACTACGACCCCGAAAAGCAGGAGGTGTGGGACTACCACGGCGGTGTCGGCGATGCCCGCAAGCGCATCCTGCGCATGATCGGCGACCCGGTCACCCGCTTCCGCGAGGACCCCGTGCGCATGTTGCGTGCGGCCCGTTTCGCGGCCAAGCTGGACTTTCACATCGACGGTGCCACGCGCGCCCCGATCGCCCAACTGGCGCCCATGCTGGCGCGCATCCCGGCCGCCCGCCTGTTCGACGAGATGATGAAGCTGCTCATGTCCGGCCATGCCGAACGGGGGGTTCGGCAGTTGCGCGCCGAAGGGCTGCACCATGGCGTCTTTCCGATGCTGGATACGATCCTGGACAACCCGGAGCGGCGCAAATTCCTGCATGCCGCCATGCATGACACGGATGAACGGGTGCGCAACGACCGCTCGGCCTCGCCGGCGTTCATGCTCGCCTGCCTGCTCTGGTTCGATATGCAGGAGCAGTGGGCCCGTCTGCGCAGCACGGGGCTGCCCGAGCAGGCCGCCTTGCATGCGGCGATGGACGACACCCTGGAACGGCAGCGCGAAACGCTGGCCTTTCCGCGTCGTCTGGACGGCATGATCAAGGAAATCTGGTCGCTCCAGGGGCGTTTCGGCCAGCGCAGCGGGGCCCGGCCGTTCCGGCTCCTCGATCATCCGCGGTTCCGGGCCGGCTTCGACTTTCTCAATATCCGCGCCGCGGGCGGGGATGCCACCAACGAATTGGTGCAGTGGTGGGCCGAGTTCCAGGATGCCGACGACGAACGTCGCAATGCCATGCTCAAGCCGACGAGCGCAAGCGAGGCGAAGCGGCGCCGGCGGCGACCGCGGCGCAAGCCGAGCGAAGCCGCCACGGCCGGCGATGCCTGAACGCCATATCGCATTCATCGCCCTGGGCGCCAACCTGGGTGATCCGGTCAGACAGATCGATACGGCCATGGCGGACCTGGCGCGGCTCGACACGACCCAGTTGCTCGACTGTTCCGGCCTCTACGCCAGCAAGGCCGATGGCTACGCCGACCAGCCGGATTTCGTCAATGCCGTGGTCAAGCTGGGCACTGATCTGACGCCGCGCAACCTGCTTTCCAGCCTACTGGATATTGAGCAACGCCACGGCCGGGTGCGCACCTTCCGCAATTCGCCGCGTACGCTCGACCTCGATATCCTCCTCTACGACGACCTCCGTCTCGCCGAATGTGGCCTGCACCTACCCCATCCGCGCATGCACGAAAGGGCTTTCGTCCTGGTTCCGCTCGCCGAACTGGCGCCCGACGCCGAGTTGCCCGGCCATGGCCGGGTGGTCGACGCGCTCGCCGGCGTCCTGCCCGACACGGTCCGTCTGCTACGGGCGCGCAGCCCGCTCGAATGATTCCCTGCCGGTTCCGCCATATTGCTGTGGAGGGGCCGATCGGCGTCGGCAAGACCAGCCTGGCCCGGCGCCTGGCCGAGCACTTCCAGGCCGAGTTGCGCCTCGAGGCCCCGGAGGACAATCCGTTTCTTGTCCGTTTCTACGAGGACCGCAAGCGCTATGCGCTCGCCACCCAGCTGTTCTTCTTGCTGGCGCGGGTCGAACAGGCGGCGCAGATCGGCCAGGGGCAATTGTTCGCGCCGCAGGTCGTCTCGGATTATCTGCTCGACAAGGACCCCCTGTTCGCGCGCCTGAACCTCGACGAGGCCGAGTACCGGATGTACCAGCAGCTCTATGCCGGCCTCAAGCCGCAAACCTGCGCCCCCGACCTGGTCATCTACCTGCAGGCCGCACCGGAAATCCTGCTTGAGCGCATACGCCGGCGCAACCGCGAATATGAACGTCAACTGAACGCGGCGTACCTCGGTGACTTGGCACGGGCGTACAGCGAATTCTTCTATCATTACCAAGCGGCACCGCTCTTGATCGTCAACAGCGAACGCCTCAACTTCGCCGATCGCGACACCGACGTCGATCTGCTGCTGGAGCGCATCCAGAACATGCGCGGCCGCCGCGAGTTTTTCAATCTGGGAGCCTGAAGCATGTTCCTACCGCAATTGCTGAAGAAAGCCGGGGAAGCTGGCAAGCTGGCCGTGCTGACCTGCTATGACGCGAGTCTGGCACGCGTGCTGACTGAGGCCGGCGTCGACATTCTGCTGATCGGCGATTCCCTGGGCATGACCGTGCAAGGTCACGACACCACGGTGCCGGTCAGTCTGGCCGACATGGCCTATCACACCGCTGCCGTCCGGCGCGGCGCGCCGGCCGCATTCATCATCGCCGACCTGTCTTTCGGCAGCTATCAAGCCGGCCCCGCCCAAGCCTTCGAAAGCGCCGCGCGGCTGCTCGCCGCCGGCGCCAACATGGCCAAACTGGAAGGCGGCGCCATCATGGTCGAGACGGTCGCCTTTCTCGTGCAAAGGGGCGTCCCGGTGTGCGGTCACCTCGGTTTGCTGCCGCAGTCGGTCAACCAGACCGGCTAC
This sequence comes from uncultured Solibacteraceae bacterium, assembly GCA_964406685.1. Lineage (GTDB taxonomy): Bacteria > Acidobacteriota > Terriglobia > Bryobacterales > Bryobacteraceae > JACQZT01. The sequence goes on from CAYOTD010000157.1 coordinate 7,682, forward strand.
CGTGCCCAAGCCAAGGATGAGGAATCGGCCCGCCAACTGCTGGCCGACGCCCGGGCCTTGGAAGCGGCCGGCGCCAGCCTGATCGTCCTCGAATCGGTCCCGGCCCGGCTTGCGGCCGAGGTCAGCGCTGCCCTCACCATCCCAACCATCGGCATCGGCGCCGGTGTCGACTGCGACGGGCAGGTGCTGGTCCTCAATGACCTGCTCGGTCTGACCGCACGGCCACCGCGCTTCGCCAAGGACTTCATGGCCGGAGCCGGTTCCATCCATGAAGCCGTGCGACGCTATGTCGACGCGGTCAAGAATGGCACTTTCCCTGGACCCGAACACAGCTTCTGAAATGCAGATCATCCATAGCGTCAACGAGCTTCGCGCCTGTCTGGGCGACAGTTCGCGCACCGCCTTCGTGCCCACCATGGGCAACCTCCACGACGGCCACATCGCCCTGGTTCGCCGCGCCCGCGAACTCGGCGACCCGGTCGTCGCCAGCATATTCGTCAACCCATTGCAGTTCGGTCCGGGAGAGGACTTCGAGCGCTATCCGCGCACCTTGGCGGCCGACGCCGAGCGACTCGCCGCCGGCGGCTGCGACCTGGTGTTTGCCCCGGACGTCGACGAGATGTACCCGGAGCCGCAAACTTTCCAGGTCCTGCCCCCGCTGGCCGATGAGCTGTGCGGCGCCTTCCGGCCCGGCCATTTCGCCGGCGTCTGTACCGTGGTCCTCAAGTTGCTGGAGATGGTGCGGCCGCGCTATGCCGTTTTCGGCAAGAAGGATTACCAGCAGTGGTTCCTGCTGCGGGCCATGGCGCGGCAGTTCAACCTGCCCGTCGAGATCGTCGCCGGCGAAACGGTCCGGGCCGAAGACGGCCTCGCGCTATCGTCACGCAACGGTTACCTGGCGCCGGAACAGCGCGTAGCGGCACCGCGGCTGAACGCCGAGTTGCGCGCCATCGGCGCGGCGATCCGCGCCGGCGAACGCGCGTACGAATCCCTCGCCGCGGCAGCGGCTCAACGCCTGGCCACGGCAGGCTGGCAGGTCGACTACGTCAGCGTACGCAGTCAGGCGACGCTTCTGCCCGCCACCCCGGACGAACGCGGAGTGGTCGTGCTCGCCGCCGCCAAGATCGGCAACACCCGGCTCATCGACAATCTCGAGATCGACCTCTGAACTGCCCCCATCCGGACGCGGCTCCCGCCCCGCTGGGCCGGCAACGGCCCAAATAAAAAAGCCCACCGTAGGGGTGGGCTTTTTGGGATAGGAGTCTGGCGATGACCTACTTTCACACCTGTAGAGGCACTATCATCGGCGCTGGAGCGTTTCACGGTCCTGTTCGGGAAGGGAAGGGGTGGTACCACTCCGCTATGTTCGCCAGACATAACTGTTAGCCCGGGTGTTCTTGAACACCCGGACGATGTTCTTGTCTGTAACTGATCGAGAAGAAGAAGTTCCTGGGCAGATTGCTGCCTTGAATGTATTCAAGGTTATAGGGTCAAGCCGTACGGGCAA
>CAYOTD010000158.1:0-9164 GCA_964406685.1 uncultured Solibacteraceae bacterium
CGACGGCATCCTGATGAACTCGGTGGCCTCGTTCACGCTGCCGGAGAAGGAGGAACTGGCGGCCTGCGGCGTACCCATCGTGCTGTTGAACCGGCCCCGGCACATCAAGGTCTTTTCCACCGTTCATGCCGACAACTACCAGGGCGGCTTGCTGGCGGGGGAGCACCTGAAACGGCTCGGCCACCGGCGGGTGGCTCATCTGACGGGCCCCCGGCAGCACGGCAACCTGACCGACCGCGCGCAGGGTTTTCTCAAGGTCTGCCCCGAGGCGATGGTGCTGTACGGCGAGCACACCTTCGCGGGCGGATGCGCGATGGCGAAGAAGCTGTTCTCGATGAAGTCGGAGGTGACGGCGGTGTTCGCCGCCAGCGACGCCATCGCCTTCGGAGTGATCCGGGCGGCGATCGAACACGGCCTGAGCATTCCCCGGGACCTGTCGCTGCTGGGCTTCGACGACGTGGAGCTTTCGGGGATCATCCAGCCTCCCCTGACCACGATCCATCAGCCCAAGTACGAGATGGGCGAGGCCGCGGTGGAGATCCTGGTCAAGAGCGCCTATCACTCCAAGCAGCCGCTGGTGGAGAACCGCGTCCTGGGCGTCCATCTGGTGGAGCGCCAGTCCTGCCGCCCCCTGCCATGAGCTCTCCCTCGCCCTTGCGCTGGCTCATGATCTCGCTGGTGTTCTGGGCCACGGTGATCAACTACCTGGACCGGCAGGCCCTGTCTGTAGCCGCCCCCGTGTTGCGCGAGCAGTTCTCGATGAGCAATACGGAATACTCGCGCGTCGTCTTCGCCTTCCTGCTGGCGTACACGATCATGAACGGCGTGTCGGGCCCGCTGATCGACCGGTTGGGCACCCGGCTCGGCTACGCCCTGTGCATGGCCTGGTGGTCGGCGGCGGCGCTGTTGCACATGCTGGCCACCGGAGTCTGGTCGCTGGGGGCCGCGCGTTTCCTGCTGGGGGTGGGGGAAGCGGGCAACTGGCCCGGCGGCGTCAAGGTCGTGGCGGAATGGTTCCCCAAAGAGGAGCGCGCCCTGGCCTCCGGGATCTTCAACAGCGGATCGGCGGTGGGGGCCATTCTGGCGCCCCCGGCGGTGGCCTGGATCCTTCTGAAGTTCGGCTGGCAGGCGTCCTTTCTGGCCGTCGGCCTGACCGGGTTCGTCTGGCTGGCGGTCTGGTGGCCGCTCTACCGCACTCCGGGGGAAGCGCAGGAGGCGGCAGTCAAGCCGCGGGTTCCCTCGCCGTGGCGGCTGTTCCGCGAGCGGTTCGTCTGGTCCTTCACTCTGTCGAAGGTCTTCATGGACCCGGTGTGGTACTTCTACATCTTCTGGTTCCCGGAGTATCTCAACAAGGCCCGCGGCTTCAACATGGCCTCCATCGGCAAGTACGGCTGGATTCCCTTTCTGGTCGCCGGGCTGGGCAATCTGCTGGGAGGGTGGCTGTCGTCCCACCTGATCCGGCGGGGATGGACGGTGAACCGGGCGCGGAAGTCGGCCGTGACGGTGTTCGCCGCGCTGATGCTGGCCGCGATTCCGGCGGTTCTGGCGGACGACGCGGTCACGGCCATCGCGCTGGTCGCCGTGGCCATGGTGGGCTACACGGGCAGCACGGCCAACATGCTGGCCTTTCCTGCCGACGTCTACCCGGGGCACGTCGTCAGCTCGATTTACGGGCTGGCGAGCATGGGCTCGGGCTTCGGGGGCATGTTGTTCACGCTCCTCACCGGTTGGATGGTCGACCGGTTCTCCTATGTTCCGGTCTTCATCATGTTCGGCATCATGCCGATGATCTGCGCCGCGATCCTTTGGAGGCTGCTGGGACCCCTGACGCCCCAGGCCCCGGCGCGGCTTTTCGAGGAATCTCATGTTTGACGCAAAACAGCTTTCGGGAATGACGGCGCTGGTCACCGGCGCCAGCAGCGGCATCGGCGCCAAGACCGCCGAGCGGTTGGGCGAGGCCGGCGCCCGCATTCTGATCCACTACAACCGCGGCGCGGAACAGGCGGCCGGGGTGCTGGCGGCGGTCCGCGAACGCGGCGGCGACGGCGAACTGGTCCAGGCGGATCTGGGCACCATGGCGGGCACGAACAGCCTGATCGCCCAGGTGCGCGCGCGGCCGATCGACATTCTGGTCAACAACGCCGGCTCGCTGGTCAAGCGCACGCCCGTGCTCGAAATGACCGAAGAGCTATGGAACCAGGTGTTCTGCCTGAACGTTACCTCGGCGTTCTTCCTGACGCAGGCGGTGCTGCCGGGCATGGTGAGCCGCGGTAACGGGATCGTGGTCAACGTGACCTCGGTGGCGGCGCGGTTCGGCGGCGGCATCGGCGCGCTGGCCTACGCCTCGGCCAAGGCCGCCATGTCGGCGATGACCAAGGGCCTGACGAAGGAGTTCGCGCCGAAGGGGATTCGGGTGAACGCGGTGTCGCCCGGCACCATCGACACCAACTACCACCGGACGTTTTCCAACGCACAAATGCTGGACGGCGTGCGCGCCGCCACTCCCATCGGCCGCCTGGGCACGCCGGAGGAGATCGCCGGCATCATTCTGTTCCTGTGCACGCCCGCGGCCGGGTTCATCCACGGCCAGGTGATCGAGGCCAACGGCGGTTTCTTGATGGCGTAGGGGCGGCGCCTACGGCTTCCCTTCCGCCGCGGCGGCGAGGCTCTTGGCCAGTCCGGCGCCGAAGTTCAGGAAATCCTGCGAGGTGCGCGGGCGCCCCAGACGGGGGTGCCGTTCCACCATGAGTTCCAGCAGGAACGCCGGCAGCTTGCGCTGGGCGTACAGGTACTGGTTCACCGTGTAGCGGCCCTTGTCGATGCGCGCCGCCATGTTGTTGCGCGGCGATTTCGGGTCATAGAAATCCGTCGTCTCGCGCAGCCGGGCGACCAGGGTTTCCGCCACCGGCCGGATCTTGGGGTCCTCCACCGCCCCGTCCACGTAGTCGGTGGACTCGGTATCGTGCATGGCGAAGAAGACGTGGATGGGATGGCCGGCGTCGAGCCAGTCCACCATGGTCTTGCGGACGGAGGCGATCTCGGGCGTGGTGGCGGGATCGGCGGTGTCCCAGTTGCGGTTGTTGTCGTAGCCGTTGACGTTGAAGCGCACCAGGCCCTCCGCCGTGCCGTCGCAGTCGAACACGGGGATCACCTGGAAGATCGTCGAGCGGCGAATCCGCGCGGCTTCCGCGTCCTTCGACAGCAGGAAGCGCACGGCGCCGTCGGCCGCGAAGGAGGTGCCCGCCTCCCAGGCGTGCTGGCGCGCCATCAGCCACACCACCTTTTTCCCGCGGTCAGGGACCGCGGGATCGGTGATGGTCAGCAGCGGGATCTTGCGCCCGCGAACGGTCGTGCCCGCCACGCCAAGCTTGAGATGCGGATGCCGGAGGGCCAGCAGGCGGTCGAGTTCGCGCTGGGTGTAAGGCTCCATGTGGGCGATCCACATGGTCGGGCGGGCGGGCGTGAAGCGCGCCGTCAGGCGAATCTCCTTCTCGTCCCAGCTCATCTGCCCGTCGGTGAAATGCGTCCAGGTCCTGTTGTCGTAGCTGAACACCGGCCGGGAATTGCGGGTGACCGCGTGCGAACCGGGACGGAAGTTGTACTCGCCCACCAGGTCGGTGAAGTCGATGCGGATCTCGGTACGGGGCAGGTTGTCGAGCTTGAAGTAGTACCAGTTGGCCTGCCGGTTCCGGTTGTTCTGGTCGGCCTGCCCCTTCACCGCGCAGCGGAGGTGGTCGGGCGCGAGGTGCTCGACGCGCCCGATGCTGCCGCCTTCAAACGAGGCGGATACGACGATGGCCGCTGCCAGGGCAAGCATCAGAAGTTCACCCGCAGCGAGAACTGAATGGTGCGTGGCGACCGCGCCCCGGAATAGGCGCCGAAGTTGGGATCGGTCTGCTTGCCGGCGGCGTTGAACAGCGCGGTGGTGTAGTAGGACGAGAACTGCGTGTGGTTCCAGGCGTTGAACATCTCGGTGCGGAACTGCACGTAGCGGGCCTCGGAGAACAGCGGCACCCGCTTGCTGATGGCGAGATCCCAGTTGTTGACGCCCGGACCGTAGAGGTAGTTGACGCCGTTGAAGCCGAAGCTACGGGCCGGCGTGCGCGCGAAGGCGCCGGTGTTGAAGTTACGGTAGTAGGTGCGCTCGCTCTTGCTTAGCGTGGGATCGCCTACGATGGTGACGCGCGCGCCCTCGGTGGAGCCGGTCAAGTCCGCGCCGTCCGAGGTGCTGAAGCCGGGCGAGAATGGCGCTCCGGTGATGAACGACGTGATGCCGCTGACCTGCCAGTTGTCCAGCACCCATCCCGCGGGGCGGAAGCCGGTTTTGGCGCCGATCTTCGGCAGGTCGTAGACGTAGTTGAGCACCAGCATGAAGGGGCGGTCGAAGGAGAGCGGCCCGTAGTTACGCTGGCGCGCGGGGAAGTAGGGGCTGATGCTGTCGCCGTCGGCGCTGGCGATGCCGAGGGTCTTGGACCAGGTGAAAGCCGCGCCGAACTGGAGCCCGCTCTGGTAGCGCCGGTTGACCGCCACTTGCAGCGCGTTGTAGTTGGAGTTGCCGGCCCACATGGTGGCGTTGAGGTTCCCATAGCCGTAGTAGGGACGGAAGAAGTTGTCCGGCAGCGCCCTGCCCGGCTGGGTGGGATCCCCGTTCGCCGCGTCGAAGCGGGAGTACATGGCGATGGGATTCAGGTTGCTGGTGATCTGCCAGTGGCGCGAGAGAGCCCCCACATAGGAGGCGTCCACCACGGCGCCCGCCACTTGATGCTGGATGCCGAAGCTGAAGTTCATCGTCACGGGCAGCGCCGCCTCGCCGAACAGGATGGAGAGGTTGGACGGTCCCCGCGCGCCCGAGGTCTGCGCGTAATCGGTCAGGCTGCCGTAGTAGAGTGTCGGCGTGTAGGTGGTGGGTGGGTTGCCCACGGCGTTGCGCAGCGGATTGGTCTGGCCGGTGTCGTAGAAGATGCCGAAGCCGCCGCGGAGGGCGGTCTTCCCGGTGCCGAAGACGTCATAGGCGAAGCCGAACCGCGGCGCCCAGGACAGGGCGCTGCGCGTCACCAGCGCTTCGGGATAGCCGTTCTTGCCGCCGACCGCGGTGCCGTTGTTGGGGTCCCCGGTGTTGGGCACGTAGAGGCCGATGAGGGCGGCGGGGTAGCTGATGCCGGTGAGCGGATCGACCGCCACGCGCGTGCCGGCCGCATTCCGGCCGGGAGCATACAGCGTGGGCGCCTTGGAGCGGACGTACAACGTTGGGTCCCAGGTGGCCGCGTTCCTGCCTTCCTCGCGCATGGCCGGCATGCGGTAGAAGCGCAGGCCGAAATCCAGGGTCAGGCGCTGGGTGACGCGCCAGTTGTCCTGCACGTAGCCCTCGACGTTGACCATGATGAACCGGCCGAAGGGCGCCGCCGAGGCCTCGGTGTAGGTGTTGAAGGTGCCCAGCAGGGCGTTGGCGAAGCTGTGGTTGGTGTCGAACGGGTTGCTGGTGTTGCGGCTGAAATCGAATGTGCCGCGCGAGTTGATGTTGGCCACGTGGTTGATGCGCGCATGCTCGTAGTAGAGGCCGGCTTTGAGACTGTGCTTGCCCCAGATCTTCGAGACGTTATCCGTAACCGTGATGTTGGGGTTCTCGTAGCTGTTGGGAATGGCGGAGGCCAGCGACGCGTTCACCGGGTTGGCCGGGTAGCCGCCGAACGATACGCCCGGGATGTAGTCGGTGGAACCGCTCGAGCTGGAGTCCGTGTACCACTGGGCCGGGTTCCCCATCTTGGACCGCAGGGCCGCCTGGCTATCCAGAAGATCGAAGACGCGCTCCATGCGGTTGTAGCCGAAGATGGCCTCGTTGACGAAGGTCGACGAGAAGGTCTTGGTGGTGCGCAGCAGGTGGCCGGTGCCGGGGTTTTTCACGTGCACCGGGCTCAGCAGGTAGTTGATGCTGCCGTTTTTCCAGTCGCCCCAGGGAAGGTCCTTGATGTCCTTGTCGTGCCCGTAGCGGTAGTACATCGTGAAGGTGGGCGTCAGGTTGGCGTCGATCCGCAAGATGTCGTTCCGCCGCGGCGTGTTGCCGCTGTAGACGGAACGGTAGTTCCAGCGGTTGACGTTGTTGCGGTCCGGGTCGGTGTAGTTCGGCAGCGGGAAGAAGTTCAGGATGTTCTGGCCCAGGCTGTTGAGACGGTTCCTGGGAATCGCGTTTCCGGGGAACGCCGCGCCGGTGGCCGGATCCTTGATGACGATCAGGGAGTTGCTGACGTCGTAACTGTTGGAGAAGTCGCCGCCGCGCTCGGCGGCGGTGGGGACGTTGACGAACCGGGAGCCGTAGTCCTTCTTCACCCCCGTGTATTCCTGCGAGAAGAAGAAGAAGAACTTCTCCTGGTCGCGGCGCACCACTTTGGGAATCACCACCGGGCCGCCGATGGAGAACCCGTTGATGCGATAGCGGTAGGGGCTCTTGACGGTGCCGGTGCGGTTGTTGAAGAAGCTGTTGGCGTTGAGCGATTCGTGGCGGTAGTTGTAGTAGGCCGACCCGTGCAGGTCGCGCGTGCCGGACTTGGTGATCACCGTGACCGTCCCGCCGCTGTTGCGGCCGAACTCGGCCTGGTAGGCGCTGGTGAGCACCTTCACCTCGGCGATGGAATCCATGTTGGGCATGAAGGCCAGGCTCTGGTTCGAGCCGATGTCCATGTCGGTGATGCCGTCCACCGAGAAGTTCTTCTGGTTGTCGCGCGCGCCGTTGATGAACGTCCCGCCGTTGGAGGCGTTGGTGGTGGCCTCACGCGAGGCGTTGGTGTCGACCACACCGGGGATGGTGGCCAGCAAGGCGAAGAAGTCGCGGCCCTTGAGCGCGATGTCGTTCAACTGGCTGCCGGTGACCACGCCGGAGTGCTCGGCGCTCATGGTCTGGATGGCGGCGGCGTCCGCGGTGACGCTGACCGAATCGCGGACCTCGCCGAGCTGAAGCGTCAGCCGGCCGAGGGTGCGCCGCTCGCTGGAGGTGACGATCACGTTGCGCAGGACCAGCGGGCGGAAGCCCGGCGCCTGGGCCTCCAGCGTGTAGGTGCCCGCGAAGACGGTGGGGAAGACGACCGTCCCGTCAGCGCCGGATTCGGCCGCCAGCCGCGCGCCGGTGGATTGGCTGGTGAGCGTGCAGGGCACCTTCACCACGGGCGCGGCACTCGGATCCACGAGGGTCGCGACCACGGAACTGGATATGTTTTGGCCGAACGCATGACTCAGACATGCGAGGGCCATTATGATTGCCAGCCGGAGTAACTTGTGCTGCATGGCGATTCTCCTATCTGTGAGATTCGGAATAGAACTCATTGCGCCTCCAGATCGATTCGCACCGCCTGGTAGGCGTCCACTCGGGGAAGGATGACCTCGAGGACGGAATCCTTGCGCGCGACCCGGAACGGCGCTGTCACGAGTGGCGCCACCCGCCGCACCCGCTTGCCCGCGGGCACGGCGAGCCGGATGCGGACGTTTTTCACCGGCGCCAGGTAGTACTCGATGGCGCCGGCGCGCTCCAGTTTGTTGCCGGTCCAGTTGGTCATGTGCAGGACGAGGGTGTCGTCCTTCCCGGTCAGGTTGGTGAGCAGCGCCGCCGGGGCGTCCACGTCATAGGGGGGCGGCGCCGGCGCGGCCCGCTTCACCAAGCCGCGAAGCGCGTCGCCCACCGCGCTGCTGTTCTGCTGCAAAAAGATGCTGTCGAGCGCCGAAGCGCAGTAGACCACCCGTCCCTGGCCGTATTGCGAGACGACCACGCCGGGAAGCAACGGGCGCAGGCCTTCGCCCATGACGATCTCTTCTGCCACCTCGCCGCCGTCCAGCACCTTGACGGGAAGGTAGTGCCACAGCGGAGTCAGACTGTCGACGGAGGCCCGGCCGCGGTCAGCGAGGTAGAGGTCGTAGGGGCCGCCGGTCATCGAACGGTGGTTTTCAAGCAACGCACCGGTCTCACCCGCCGGCTGTGCCGGCGCCGCTCGAAACAGGTCTTCCAGCGCGAACCGCTCCTGGCGGCGTCCACTGGCGTCGTACAGGCTGGCGGCGTAGGTCGCCACCAGGCCGCCGCCTTCCTTGACGAATTGCCGGATGTTGGCCTGGCGGCGCTCGGAGATGTGCGTCAGCCCGGCCAGGAACAGCACCTTGTAGGGCCGCAGTTTCGCCGCGTCGTCGAGCAGGCTCTCGTGAACCGACGACACCTGGACGTGGCCGTACAGCAGCGCGGCGAAGGCCCCCAGCGAGGAGGTCCTGGCGTCCGTCTTCCACCACCAGCCGGATTGGGCGTAGCCGGGAGGAGACTGGTGGGCGTAGATCACGGCCGCGTACGGAAGGTTGCGAAAGCCGGCGAAGGAGGACTCGTTCTTCGCCAGCACGCCGAAGGGACGTTCCACGTAGCCGCGGTTGGCGGCATGCCCGACGTAGCCCCAGGGCAGGGCCAGGATCGGAGCGCCGCCGAACATGGCGGTGGTGAAAATCTGCTGGCCGAAATCGTGGGCGTTGTAGATGACGCGCGGCCAGTTGTTGTACTCGCCCACGTAGGGCCAGACGTTCATGCCCGCCGCCCGCGCCAGGCTCACTCCCTCGGCCCGCTCCAGGATGCTGTGGCCGCGCTCGTACAGGTAGCCGTCCATGGACTCGCGGATTCTGGGATCGTCGGTGGCCAGCCGGATGGGGTCGTTGATGTTGTAGATCAGCGGGATGTTCTTGTGCGCCTTGACCAGCTTGCGCACCTGCCGCACGATCTCGACCAGGTTCTCGTGGTTCCAGGCGTGGTAGCGGGCGATTGTGGCCCGCTCGGCCGGCGTGTAGGCGGCGTCGTTCTCGTGCCAGGGCAACTCCTCGCCGGTGGCCTGGCGGAAACCGTTGCGGCAGCCGTCGCAGTAGCAGACGCCGCGCCCCGGCCAGAAGTAGCCGGCCACCCAGCGGTCGAAGTAGATGCCGTCGATGTCGTAGTCGCGGACCACCTTCTCCACCAGATCCAGATAAGCCTGCCGGTAGGGCGTGTTCCAGCAGACGGTACCGTGGTCCTCGCCGGTGTACATCCAGCTTCGGGCGGGCCCGCCGCCGGGCCGCGTCCGCTGCGCGTACTCGGGATGGTCTCGGGTCACCATGCTCCAGCCGAGCTTGTGCCCGGTGGAGATGTATGGGACGACGCGGATGCCGCGCGGTTT
>CAYOTD010000159.1:0-1168 GCA_964406685.1 uncultured Solibacteraceae bacterium
CCGCCTGGATGACGTCGCGGTTCGCCGCCAGGTCCAGCATCAGGTCCACGAAGCTGCGCTTGGAAAGGTCGCTCGCGCCCTTGGGGCCGAAAATCACCGCCGTTCGCGCCACCCACGCGCGCCCGCCCGCCGCCAGCACCGCTTCTTCCCCGCCCCGCTTGGAACACCCGTAGACCGAGAGCGGCGCGGGAGCGTCGGCCTCGGCGTAGAGGCCCTGGACGCCGTCGAAAACGTAGTTGGTGCTGTAGTGGACCAACGGGATGACGCGCTCCGCCGCGTATCGGGCCAGCCGACCGGGGAACTCGGCGTTCAGCGCGAAGGCATCCTGGGGCCGGTCCTCGGCGCCGTCCACGTCGTTGAACGCCACGCAATTCACGATCGCCTCGGGCGCCAGCGCGTCCAAACGAACCCGCAGGGCGTCGAAGTCGAGCACGTTCACTTCGGGCAGGTCCCAACCGGCGGCGCGCGGGTACAGGGCGCGAAGCTGCCGGCCCAGTGTGCCCTGAACGCCGAGAATCAGCACGTTTTCCATGGATTGTGTTTCATTATAGGCATGACTCGCCGCGAACGCGTCCAGACCGTCTACGAATTGCGTAAACCCGACCGCATTCCGTTCGTTCCGGCGATTTACGAACACAAGGCGAAGCTCATCGGCCGCTCTCCCTCCGAGGTCTGCCGCCACTCCGGGCTGCTTCAGGAATCGCTGGCGGCGGAGCTGCGCGTCTACGACCCCGACATGCTGGTGGTGGGAATCGACGTCTACAACGTGGAGGCCGAGGCGCTGGGGTGCAAGGTCACCTACTTCGAGGACTCGAACCACGTGCCGGGAATCGCCACTCCTCTGATCGAGGGCCCCGCGGATCTCGGCCGGCTGGGGGCGCCCGACCCGGAGCGCGACGGCCGCATGCCGTTGTTTGTCGAAGCCGCGGCCGCCCTCCAGCGGCAGTACGGCGAAGAGATGGTCGTGCGCGGCGCGCTCACCGGGCCGTTCTCGATGGCTTCGGAGCTGGTGGGCGCCGAGCGATTCCTGATGGCCGTGGTCGAGGACCCCGCCTTCGCGCGGCGGCTGATGGAGTTCACCGCCGAAGTGACGGCGCTCTACGGCGCCGCGTTCCTCCGGCGTGGGGTCGAGCCCATCGTCTTCGACTCGCGCGCCACGCCGCAGTTG
>CAYOTD010000159.1:1178-9150 GCA_964406685.1 uncultured Solibacteraceae bacterium
CTCCCCGCGCGTCTTCCGGGGGTTGGTCGCGCCGGTTTACCGCGACATCGTGACGCCGCGCCTGAAGGCCGCCGGCGCGCGCTGGATCCCGCTGATCATTGGCGGCAACACCACCGGGGTGATCGACGATCTGATCGCCACCGGGGCGACCCAGCTTCTCTGCGACGCCAACGCGGACCTCGACCGATTCCTGGAAAAGACCCGCGCGGCGCGCGTGCCCTTCCGCGCCAACATCGACGCCCGGCTGATACACAGCGGCCCGCCCGAGGCCATCCGCGCCGCCGCCCGGGCGGTCATCGAGAAAGCGAAGGATCACCCGGGCTTCCTGCTGGGCTGCGGGGTGGTCGCCTATGACTGCGATCCGGCGCACGTGCTGGCGCTGCGGGAGGTCCTGGACGAGGCGGCTTCTCAGCCGATGAACTGACCGATCAGGATGACGGCCACCGGGGTGTCACCGATCCTGGTGTGCAGGACCCAATCGCCCTCGCCCTCCTTTTCGAAGCCCGGCTTGGAATCGCTTTCCGCTTTCCAGAAGCTCAGGCAGGCGGGATGGGGCGTGCCGGAGGCTTTGCGGCTCATGTCCATCAACGGATCATAGGCGGGGGTGGCGTTCAGGTCCTTGTCGGTGGCGGCGGGCGAAAGGATCAGGAAGTCGCGCTGCGGCGCGACACCCTGGTGATTCCCGTCGACGGGGTAGATGCTGAAGCGCAGCGTGTAGATACCCGGCTTCAACGACTGGCCCCTCCGGTCCGAACCGCGGCCGGGATAGCGAATCACTCCGAGCAGCGCGCCGTGGGGAACGGCCGGCAGCGTGACGCCGGTCTCCTCCACCTTGGGTCCCACCGGCAGCGTCACGCGGAACCACACCTCGCAGAACACCTTCCCGTCGGCGGCGACGATCTTCGCGCCGTCCTTCTGAAGGGCCGCCGCCATGGCGGCGTCCAACTCGGCCGGAGGAGGCCCGGCCGGTTCCAGCTTATACTGCGCCAGCGCCGGAGCGGCGGCCAGCGCGAACACCAGGAGCAGCTTTGTCATGAACCGTCTCTCCGCACTAGTCATATCACCAGTTTAGATGCTCCGGCACAACTGTTAGAATCGAGAATCGGGCCATGCAGACCATCCTGGTCATCGACGACGACGACAGCCTTCGGGACACCATCGGCGTCATGCTCGAACAGGAAGGCTTCCGCACCATCCTGGCCGCCGACGGGCGCGCCGGTTTCGACCGCTTCGTGACTATGAAGCCGGACCTCGCCCTGGTCGATCTGCGGCTGCCGGGCATGAGCGGAGTGGACATCTGCAAGCAGGTACGGGAGGCAAAGATCCAGACGCCCATCATCGTCCTCAGCGCGGTGGGCGATGAGGTCGACAAGGTGCTGCTGCTTGAGATCGGCGCCGACGATTACGTGGTCAAACCGTTCGGACGGCGGGAGCTGCTGGCCCGCATCCGCGCCGTGCTGCGCCGCGCGGCGCCGGAAGCCTACAAGACAATGCGCTTCGCCGACGTCGAGGCCGACCTGGAGCGCCGCGTCGTGACCCGCCGCGGTGAAGACGTCAAGATGACGCCGGCCGAGTACAACCTGCTGGTCTACTTCCTCCAGAACCCGGACCGCGCGCTGACCCGCGACATGATCCTGAACTCGGTGTGGGGCTACCAGTCGTTTCCGAATACCCGCACCGTCGACGCTCACGTGGTCAAGCTGCGGCAGAAACTGGAGCCCGACCCCAACCAGCCACGGCACTTCCTTACGGTGCACGGGGTCGGGTATCGTTTCCTCCCGTGAAGCCAGAATTAACATCTGCTAGCCCGCCGCGGCGGGAGAATACGGAGAGAAGGGGTCCGCTCAGCAGTGCGATGCAGCGCGCCGTTCTCATCGTTGACGACTCGGATCAGATGACAGCCACGCTGGAGGTGGCTCTCAGCGGTCTGCCGGGCGTGGCAGTGGTGTCCGCGAGGGACGGTGTGGAAGCCCTCCAGGTTCTGGCCAACCGTTCCGATGTCCAGGCGCTGATCACCGATCTCCAGATGCCGCGCATGGACGGATTCGAGCTGATCGGGCGGGTTCGCGCCGACCTCCGCCTGGCCGGGCTGCCAATCATCGCGGTCAGCGGCCACGCCGACCCGCGCCTGCCGGCCCGGGCTCGCGCCCTGGGCGCCGACGCCTTTTTCGGCAAGCCGTTCTCCCCGGCCCGGCTGCGCGAGCAGTTGACCCGCCTGCTCGGCGCGGGCGCCGGCCGGGATGGGCCGGAATCCCGAAAATGACTCTGCGGCCCCTCTCGCTGCTGTGGAAGATCTGGTTGTCGACCTCGGTCGCCCTGACCGTGATCTTCGCCGTCACCGGCTACATCCTGCAACGGCGCGCCATCGAGGTCACCACCCGCAGCCTGGAGCAGGAGGTCAAGGCCAGCTTCGAAGCCTACGAATCGGTCTGGAACGCGCGCGCCGAGAAACTGGGCTCGGTGGCGGGGATCCTGAGCAGCATGCCCAATGTCCGCGGCGCCCTTTCCAGCCGGAATCAGACCAACATCCGCGACACCGCCGGCGAGCTGTGGCTGCGCATCTCGGATCGCCTGAAGGAAACCGCGTTCTTCCTGGTCGCCGACCCGGAAGGCCGCATGATCGCCTCGCTCGATAACCGCACCTCCACTGCCGTGCCGCAGGACTGGCCGGTGGTGCCCGCGGTTCGCTCCCGGTTCCCGCGGCAGCTTGCCGGTTTTCTGGTTCACCAACAGCAGCTCTTCCAGCTCGTGCTGACGCCGGTTTACGCGGATTCGGGCCGCGGGCCCGCGCTGATCAGCGTGCTGGTGGCCGGTTACACGGTCAATCACCTGGTGGCCCAGGACCTGAAGGAGTCTACCGGCGGAAGCGAGTTTCTGTTCTTTGCCCCCGGCCGCGTCTTCGCCTCGACTTTGAACGACCGCGCCACTGCGGTGCTGTCGGCGCAACCTACTCGCACCGGGCGCATCGGCCTGGTCGACGACGGCGTCACGGAGTACGTCACCCTGGCGCGGGACCTGATCGACCTGGGCGGCAGGCCCGTGGGCCGGCTGGGCATCTTCCGCTCATTCGAAGGCGCCCGCCAGAGCGTCGACGCCCTGCGCCGCGACATCGTGCTGTCCTGGGTCATCTCCATGTCGGTCGGGTTGTGTTTGACGTGGATGCTGACGCGGCGCGTAGTCCGGCCGGTGGAGACCCTGGACCACGCCGCCGCCGAGGTCTCGCGGCAGAACTACGAATATCGGGTGCCGGTCAAGAGCCGCGACGAGTTGGGCCGCCTGGCTTCCACGTTCAACTCCATGTGCGCCTCACTCCAGCAGGCGCGGCAGGAGCTGATCCGCCACGAGCGGATCTCGACCATCGGGCGGCTGGCCGGCTCCATCGTCCACGACTTGCGTAACCCGCTGGCGGCCATCTACGGCGGCGCCGAGATGCTGGTGGACACGGAGTTGACCCCGGCGCAGGTCAAGCGCGTCGCCGGGAACATTTACCATGCCTCGCGCCGTATCCAGGAAATGCTCCAGGAACTGGTGGACGTCTCCCGCGGCCGCATCGAACCGCCGGAGACCTGCAAGCTGCGCGAGGTGATCGAGGCCGCGGCCGACGGCCTGCGGCCCACCGCGGAAGCGCAATCGGTCCGAATCGACATCGATGTGCCCGCCGACCTCGAACTGCCCCTGGAGCGCGCCCGCATGGAACGCGTCTTCGCCAACCTGATCGCCAACTCGCTGGAGGCGATGCCGGGGGGCGGCTCGGTGCGCGTTGTGGCCGCCGCCGGCGAGGGCGCCGTCCAGGTGGCGATCGAAGACACCGGCCCCGGCATTTCCGACGAGATCCGCAGTGAGTTGTTCCAGCCCTTCGCCAGCCACGGCAAGAAGAGCGGGCTCGGTCTCGGCCTTGCGCTGTCGCGGCAAACCGTGCTCGACCACGGCGGCGACATCTCGGCCGACCCGGCCTATCGGGGCGGCGCGCGTTTCACGGTGCGCCTGCCGCTGGCCCGAGCGGAATCGACGAGCGCCGCGTAGCACGCCCTCTCAGCGCTTGCCCACAAGCTGCATGTCGCGCGCCGTCACCATGCCGGTGCCGGCGGCGGTGCGCTCGCGCGAGGAGCTGCGCACCATCACTCCCTGCGCGCGGTCGTAGACGAAGGCCTTGCTCTGCCCCCCGCCAGCCATCTGAAGCGTGACCGATTGCGCGTCCGCCCCCGCCACGCGGATGGTGTACCGGGTCTGCGGGTCGCTGTCGATCACCTGTCCGGGTTGAAGCCGCGCCAGCGCCGCCGGGGGAATGATCACCGGCGCGGGGATGCCCGTTCCGGATACCGCCTTGGCGTCCGATCCGCCGGGCAGGCCCACCGACTGGCTGTGGGCTTGAAACAGCAACCAGTCGGCCCCGCGCCGGGCGACCTGCATCTCGTGGGCGAGCCCCTGCCCTCCGGGGCCGGCGCCGGTGAACTGCAAGTTCATCTGGCCGCGATAGCTGAGCGCCTGCAACCCCCGCGCCCAATCCGGCAGGGGCATGTCCAGCCAGGGGAGACTCATCTGGCGGACCGCCACGAAGCGCAGGAAGGTGGCGTAGGACACCGAATCCTGCAATGTCTGCGAACGATCGCGGATGTCCGGCGGCTGGCGCGTGAGGCGGCTCAGGTAGAGCAGCCGGCCGCTGGCCTGGTCGTAGACCCAGTAGGTCTTCCCGGCCTCGCCCAACGAGATGATGGCGGTGGCGCTGTAGCTCTGGTTGTTCACGCGCCAGGTGGTGGCGCGGGCCATCATGCGCCCCGGCAAGGGCGTGCCGGCCCAGGGATGCTGCTGGATCATCTGCGCCTGCTTGCGCGGATGCATCCAGAAGTCGCCGCCGGACTCGGTCTCGGCCAGGGTGTCCAGGTTCATGTTGAGCACGGGCGTGGTGTCGTTTCCATTGAACAGGTAGAAGGCTTCGGCAAGCGGCGTCACGCCGGTGGGCGCTCCGGCCACGGTGATCTGGATCAGTCCTTGCGAAGAGTGCCCGGTCCGCTCGGTCGAGTAGCGGTGCCCGTGCCGGTCGACGAACCGGCCCTCGTCATCCAGTACATAGCCGTTGACCGAGCCCGACAGGCTTCCGGACATCAGGTAGTAGGTCAGGCGCAGGCCGGGGCGCACCCAGTCGGGGGCCACTCCGCTGCCGACGGCGGCCGCTGGACGAGCCACCGGGACCGGCGCCGCGGCCACGGGCGCCGGCGCGGGCGCGGCCCGCTGAGCCTTCCCTCCGGCGGGGGCGGCGGCGGAAGCGCGAACCAGTTCCGATTGCGACCCGTCCTCCCCCGCCAGCGTCATGCGGTTGCCCTGGAACGCGCGGATCGCCAGCCGGATCGGCGATCCTCCCTGCGGTTGAATCACCAGGACGCCGCGCTGCAACTGGTAGCGGCCGCTGACGGCGTCGGTGCCCATGGGGGTGACCAGCGTCCGGGTGAAGGTCCCGTCGGGGCGGAACACCGCCTGCGCGCGCATGCCGTCCGTTACCCCGTTCCAGGTTCCGACGAGGTCGGCGGCTCCGGTCTGGGCGCGGCCGGCGGGCGAGGAGAGCATCAGGCCGCACACCAGCGCCGCCACGAGAAGCGGGATCTTGACTCGAAAAGACATAATTCGATTTTACGCTCTCAAGATCCGCTACGGCCCGGCGTGCGAAGTCAGCGCACGATGCGCGGCTTCTCGAAGTCGGCGCTCATCGACGGCGGCAGCATCCACACGTGGGAACCTTCGCGGTCGGTGAAATAGAGGCGGGAATCCGACTCCTTGCTGGAATCCCCGTCGGCCCACAGCGCGTAGAAACCGGGGTGGGCGTTGACGGGACGGCGCGCATAGGTGTGGTTGTAGCGGCCGTCTTTGGTGAGTTGGCGCACCCGCGTCCAGTTGAGGCCCTGATCGCGGCTGGTCCACATCACCATGTCGCCGCCGGTGAAATAGGGTTGGGGGCCGGCGTCGGCGGGGGCGATGATGCGCCAAGTCCCGCCGGCCTCCATGTACAGCGAGCCGAAATCGTAGTTGTGGTCCGAGGTCGTCACGCGCCGGATCTGCCACTGCTTTCCATCCCAGCGCGCCGTGTACCAGACGCGGGGATCGTTCGCCGGGCCGGACTCATAGCCCTTGCTGGTCTGGTAGAGCAGCACCGGCCGGCCCTGCGCGTCGAAATTCAGGTCCTTCAGATAGACCAGCAGCTCTTCGGATTTGTAGTCGTGCACCAGGGCCGGGTTGGCGATCGCGGCCAGCGGAATCGGCATCGCCTGGCCACCGGCATTGGTCCACGTCTTGCCCTGGTCCCGCGTTTCCAGGTAGTAGAGATTCGTCCGCTGGTTCAACCCGACCGGGTTGGGGTGGAGGTTGAACATCGTTCCGACCCTCGTGCCGTCGCGCCAGCTCACCTGGTAGTGTCCCAGGTCGAGCCGCGAAAGCAGATGCGGCTCGCCCCATCTGTTGCCGTCGGGACTGGTCATCCAGAACAGGCTGCGCCCCTTGTCCCGGTAGCGGGTGTGGAGGAAGAAGAAGCCCTTGCCCGGGAGGAACCACGGCTGGCCGTAAGAGAAGTTGGTGGTCGAGATCTGCTCGAACTCGTCCACCGAATACGGCCGCTTGCCGCGGTGGATGAAGGCCGGCCGCGAGGTCCCGTGGGCATTGGAGAAGATCCAGACGTAGCCGTCGTCGTCCAGCATCAGGACCGGGTTGTCGTGCGCGTCGCTGGTCTTCTTATCCACCAGAATGGTCGGCCGCGGCACCCGCCCCGTTGCGTGGTCGAAGTAGGAGACCATATGGATCAGGCGGTTCTCCTCCTTCGCTCTTCCGCCGTAGCAGAAGAAAGTCTTGTTGGCCTTGGCGGAATAGTAGGCGATGGGCAACTGTTGTTGCGGGTACGTGGCGAAACCACCGCTGTACTTATAGACGTACTTGTCGCCGGACGGCTGGTTGAAATACCAGATGCCGCGGTAGCCGTCATCCTTGGGCTGCGGAGCCGCCGCGAGCGCGCCGGCACACACAGCCAGATAGAAGAACTTCAAGATGTCACCTCCGAATGCCTGATTTCCGGTCAGAAGCTCAGCCTCATCCCAAAGCGGATCTTCCGCTCGGGATGCGTCGATTCAACGCTGGTCACGGACATGAACGTGCCCAGACTTGTGATCTCACCGCCGCTTATCACCATCTGATTGACGCCGGCGCTGGGGTTGGAGAAGTGCGGCGTGTTGGTCAGATTGAACGACTCGGCGCGGAACTGCAACGTGAGTCGCTCGGTGAACTGGAACTGGCGGAACACCCCGGCGTCCAGGTTCACCACGCCGGGACCGCGCAGCGCGTAGAGCCCCATGTTGCCGAAGCGCGGCGTGCCGGTGACCGGACGAAAGGCGTAGGGATCGTAGAAGCGCGTGTCGCGGCCCACGTTGCCCAGTTTCTCGACCTCAGGTTTCACCAAATCCGCCACCTGGCTGTTGCCGGGCGTGTTCAGCAGCGTGGTCGAATCGGTGACATTGAACGGAGTGCCGCTGAAGGAACTGAACAGGCCATTGACCTGCCAGCCGCCCAGGACCGCGGCCAACAGGCGGCGTTCCGAGGCCCAGCGCTTGCCCTTGCCGAGCGGCAGCTCGTACACCGCCGCCACTTGCAGGTTATGCGGGCGGTCGTGACTGAGCCGGGCGCGGTTCCGGTGGGACTCGGAAGGCACGTTGAAGAAGTTCGACTCGTAGCCAAGGGACTTGGAGAAGGTGTAGGAAACGGTGGCCAGCAGCCCGCCGGAGAAGCGGCGGTCGAGCTTGGTTTGCAGCGCGTTGTAATTGGCCGTGGTGTACGCCGTCTCGTAGACGGTGGTGTCCGCGGTGCGGCCGAAGAGCTTGTACAGAGTCCGCCCCGTCTGGCCGGTGTTGACTACCAGGGCCGCGTTGGCGTTGCGTCCAAGGGCATCCCGGATACTGCGCGTCCCTACGTAGGCGGTCTGAACGCTGAAGCCGCGGGG
>CAYOTD010000160.1:0-8208 GCA_964406685.1 uncultured Solibacteraceae bacterium
GTTGACGCTGGCCTCCATGGCGTAGATGAGGGAACTGGCGAGCATGCCGCCCTCGTATTTTTCCGCCATGGCCGAAAAAACGGGCGCGCCGTGGTGCAGATTGTCGACGTTGCGCCAGGCGTGGTGGCTGCGCCAGCCGACCACCGCCGGAAGCAGCCGCTCGCGCAGCGAGGGACTGACGTACATGAAGCCGATGCCGTTGGGGCACAGCAGCCACTTGTAGCCGTGCACGGCGTACATGCCGGGCCGCACGCGCCCCACGTCGAAGCGCAGCGCTCCGGCGCTCTGCGTGCCATCGACAAACAGCAGCACGCCGCGTTCGCGCAGGAACGCGCTCATCTCTTCCAGCGGCGCGGCGAAGCCGTTGGTGTAGTTCACCGTCGAGACAATAACCAGGCGCGTGCGCGCGGTGATGGAGTCGTAGAACCGCTCCCAGGGCGTTTCAATCAGCTCGACGCCCAACCGCTCCAGCGCGGCGGGGGCGTAGGTGTTGTTGGGGAACTCGTCCTGAAGCGTCACGATGCGGTCGCCGGGGCTCCACTGAAGGCCGCCCAGCAGCAGCGACAAGGCGGCGTTGGCGCTGTGGATGAAGGCGATGTCGTCCGCGGCGGCGCCGATCAGTTGGGCAATGCGGCCGCGCACGCGGTCGGCGTCGTCGAACCAGCTCAGGAAATCCGAGCAGGCCATCTCGTCCCGGCGCGCGAAGTGCCGCTCGATGGCGCGCACGGTGGCCCGAGGCAGTTGGCCGAATGTGGCGGAGTTCAGATAGGTCCAGTTGGCCAGCGCCGGGAATTCGGCGCGCACGGCGTTCCAGTCAACGCTCACAGGCGGCTCCAATCTGTCCGGCCAGGAAGGCGGGCACGGCGCCGATGGCCATGTCGCGCTTCTCGCGGCCGCGCCGTTCGACCACTTCGACCAGGCCCCGCGCCAGTTTCTTGCCCACCACCACGCGCCAGGGCGCGCCGATCAGGTCGGCGTCCTTGAACTTGACGCCCGGCCGCTCGTCGCGGTCGTCCAGCAGCGCGTCCAGGCCCAGGCCGAGACAGGCGCGGTAGAGGCTTCCGGCGGTTTCGCGCTGCGCCGCATCGTTGCTGTTGACGGGGGTGACGATCACGGTGAAGGGCGCGATCGAGGCGGGCAGGGCCATGCCGTCCTCGTCGTGATAGAGCTCGATGGCCGCGCTCAAAATCCGCTCGATGCCGATGCCGTAGGAGCCCATGATGGGCGGCACTTCCTCGCCCGCTTCGTTGGTCACGTGCAGGCCCATCGAGCGCGAGTAGCGGTAGCCGAGCTTGAAGATGTGGCCGAGCTCGACGGTCTTGACCAGGGCGAGCGCGGCGCCGCAGTTGCGGCAGGCGTCGCCCTCGGCCACCTGGCGCAGATCGAAGTACTCGGGAGTGAAATCTTCGCCGGGGGTGACGTGGCGCAGGTGGTAGTCGTCGCGGTTGGCGCCGGCGATCATATTGCGCCGCCCGCGCAGGGCTTCATCGGCGACGATCCGCAGCCGGGTCACGCCGACGGGGCCGAGCGAGCCGGCCCCGGCGCCGAACCATTCGCGGATCTCTTCGGGAAAGGCCGGGCGGAACTGCGTGGTCCCGAGCGCGGCGGCGAACTTGGCCTCGCTCATCTGATGATCGCCGCGTACCAGGGCCAGCACCGGTTGGCTGTCGGCCACCAGCACCAGGCTCTTCATCTGGGTGGTTTCGGGGAGGCCGGTGAACTCGGCCACCTCGGCGATGGTCTTGCGGCCGGGGGTATGGAACGGCTCGGGGGCGAGGTCGCCCTCGGGGTCGGCGAGGGCGGGCGGCTTGGGAACCGAGACCGCTTTCTCGACGTTGGCCGCGTAGCCGCAGGCGGGGCAGTGCGCCACCCAGTCCTCGCCCGCCTCGGTGGCGACCATGAACTCGTGGGACTGGCTCCCGCCCATGGCGCCCGAGTCGGCCTCGACGATCAGGTAGCGCAGGCCGCAGCGGTCGAAGATGCGGCGGTAGGCCTGGTAGTGCTTCTCGTAGGCCGCATCCAGCCCCGCCGCGTCGAGATCGAAGGTGTAGGAGTCCTTCATCAGAAACTGCCGCACGCGCAGCAGGCCCGATTTGGGGCGCGGTTCGTCGCGGAACTTGGTCTGGATCTGGTACCAGATCTGCGGCAACTGCTTGTAGCTGCGCAGCTCGCCCCGCGCCAGGGCCGTGATCACCTCTTCGTGCGTCATGCCCAGGCAGAGATCGCGCTGGTTGCGGTCGCGCAGGCGGAACAGGTTCGCGCCCATGATGTCCCAGCGGCCGGATTCCTGCCACAGCTCGGCGGGGTTGAGGGCGGGGAGCAGGATCTCCTGCGCGCCGATGCGGTCCATCTCCTCGCGCACGATGGCGACGATCTTCTTGAACGACCGCTGGGCGAGGAACAGGTAGCTGTACACTCCCGCGGCAACCTGCCGGATGTAGCCGGCGCGCAGCAGGAACTGGTGGCTGGGGACCTCGGCCTCGGCGGGCGATTCACGTAGTGTGGGGATGTATAGCCGGCTCCAAAGCATGTGGGATCTCGAAAAGGGAAACAGACCCTAATGCGCCATTCTAGCAGCCGCTCCCGCGGGCGGTCTTTGACAGCGCTTGGGAGAGTAGACCATAATGCGAGTTTCGCCAAATCAAGATTGGCCGGTGGGAGGCGCTTCTGAAACCTTCGGTTCTTCGTTCGATCCTGACGGACGTGCATTTCTGGGTGCCCGTGGTTGTGCTGGTTCTGGGCACCGGCCTGCTGGCCGTCATGCGGTGATTCCATGGGCACAACGGCCGAACCCTCTCGCGCGATCTCGTCCCGGTCCCTGCACCAGCTTGGCGTGGCTTGCGGCCTTGGAGCCGGCGCCTGGCTGGGCGCCGCCGAGGCTCCGACTAAGCTCGTTACGGTGGGATTCTCGCCCTTTGTCGTTTCGGTGGGGATGGTGGCCGGGGTGTTCGTGGCCCGCTGGACCGTTCCCACTCTGCTCAAGGGCACGGGCTACGTGTTCGCGGACCTCAAGGAAAAGGCTCACCTGATCGTCTGGGCCGTTCTGGCCGGGATGCTCTGGGCGGTGGCCAACACGCTGACCGTCTTCGCCATCCGCAACGTCGGCCTCTCCATCGCTTTCCCGCTGTGGAACACCAACAGCCTGGTGGGGCTGTTCTGGGGCTGGCTGCTGTTCAACGAACTGCGCGGCGCGGGGGCGAGGCAGTGGATCAAGGTGCTGGGGGGCGCCGCGGCCATCGTGGTGGGGGCGTGCCTGCTGGCCTTCGCCACCTCGCACCAGGCCGGGACCGCCCCGCGCGGCGCCATGCTCGGAATCCTGGCGGCCCTCGGCGCGGGCGTTCTCTGGGGCACGATGTACATTCCCTACCGCAAAGCCTACATCAGCGGCATGAATCCGCTCTCCTTCGTCACCGTGTTCACCTTCGGGGAGCTGGGAACGGTCTTCGGCCTGGCGGCGGCGTTCCACGGCGGAATCGGCGGCCTCTCGGTGGAACTGAGCCGGGCACGGCCGGCGCTGTTCTGGCTGTTCCTGGGAGGGTTCTGCTGGGTGCTGGGCGACCTGTTCCAGCAGTACGCCGCCAAGTACATCGGCATCGGCCGCGGCATCCCGCTTTCCAACACCAACCAGCTTTGGGGACTGGCCTGGGGCGCGCTGGTTTTCGGAGAACTGGCGGGGTTGGGGCCGGCGGGCCGGATCCTGGTGATCGCCGGGTCGCTGGTGATGATCGCCGGGGCCACCGCCATCAGCTTCGCCGAGGCGCCCGAATCCGAGCAAACCTCGTGGCGGGCGGCGATGGACCGAGAGTGCAAACGCTACGGGCTGGATGGAAAGCGCGTGGCGGCTATCCTGCGCGGCGACGACCCGCTGGCCCGGGAGGCGCCCGCGCGGCATTGGTGGGAGTTTCTGGTGGTGGCGGGGGCCGTGGCGATCTTCGTCTGGCTGGCGGCTGGGGCTGCGCGGCAGCCGCTGGCGCTGAACCTTACCTGGATGGCGGTGCTTACTGCCGCTTCGGTGGCGTTTCTGGTGGTTTGCGGGCTGCTGCTCTGGAAGCGGACGCGGTTCTCCTGACCGCCGGGGAGCTGAAGCTCGCCGCTGCACGCTAAAGCGTGCGCCACGTCTAGTGGGAGCCGGGGGTGCGCTCGCGGCTGGTGATGATGCGATCCACCAGGCCGTACTCGACCGCCTGTTCGGATTCCAGAATGTAGTCGCGATCGACGTCCCGGGAGATGCGCTCCAGGGTCTGGCCGGTACAGTCGGCCAGGATCTGGTTCAGCGTCTCGCGCATCCGCAGGATCTCCTTGGCGTAGATGTCGATGTCGGTGGCCTGCCCGGCCAGGCCGCTCATCGAGGGCTGGTGGATCAGGATGCGCGAGTGGGGCAACGCGTAGCGCTTGCCCTTGGTCCCGGCGGCCAAAAGCACGGCCGCCATGGAAGCCGCCTGGCCGACGCAGTAGGTCACGATATCGGGCTCCACCAGGCGCATCGTGTCCAGGATGGCCAACCCGGCGGTGATCGAGCCGCCGGGGGAGTTGATGTAGAGCGAGATGTCGCGTTCCGGGTCTTCGGCGGCGAGGAACAGCATCTGCGCGATCACCAGGTTCGCGACCGAGTCCTCGATCGGCGTCCCCAAAAAGATGATGTTCTCTTTGAGCAGCCGGGAATAGATGTCGTAGGCGCGTTCGCCCCGCGACGTCTGCTCGACCACCATCGGCACAAGAACGGAATGGCCCATTCGGCTTTTGACCTCCGGCGACCCCGTTCCTGGGGCCGCGCGTCTACTTTTTGGCGGCGGCGGCGCGCTTGGCCCGGCCCTTCTTCTCAAGCTGTTTGATCTTCAGCTCGCGAGCCGCGGCCAGGTCAGCGATCGTCGTTCCCTCCAGATACTCCATGATACGATCCCGGAGGGTCTTCCAGCTATCGTGCATCCCGCAGGGCTGGTCGTCGTTGCACTCCGACATCCCGCCCGGGCAGCGCTTGTAGTCGGTCAGGCCGTCGATCGACTCGACCAGTTCGATCATGGTGATCTCTTCGGCGGGCTTGCGCAGGGCGAATCCTCCAGTGGGCCCTTTGCTCGAACGAAGGAATCCCTTGCGCGCCAGTTGCTGCAAGATCTTCGCCAGGAAATGAGTGGGAATGTCAGA
The DNA here is from genome assembly GCA_964406685.1 of uncultured Solibacteraceae bacterium. Lineage (GTDB taxonomy): Bacteria > Acidobacteriota > Terriglobia > Bryobacterales > Bryobacteraceae > JACQZT01. The sequence goes on from CAYOTD010000160.1 coordinate 5,143, forward strand.
CTGCTCCGCGATGTGCTTCACCATGGCGTACTTGCCCGGAGGCACGGTGGCCAAGTGCATGAAAGCGCGAATCGCGTATTCGGCGGAACGCGAGTAGATCATCTCAAACCCCTCTAGGGCTGAATTTGGAACACTTTTATCTTAAAAGAGTCCACTTCCGTTTGCAAGTGTCACCTATGATACAAGTGAAACAACTCGCGCGCTTTGGCCGAGAAGCCGCCTTCCACCGGGGTCAGCCGGTAGGCGAACGAGTGCGGCTGGGACCCCGGGATGCGGTAGGCCGGCAAAGGGTAGGCGTTCGGGCTCCAGCTATCGATGCCCCCGGCGCCCATTTGCTTCCAGTCAAGGTTAAGGAAGATTTCGGGGCGCCGCTGCATCTGGAAGGTGTAGCCGGCCTTCTCCATCTCGTCCTTGTCGAAGTGGCGCGCCGCGAAGCCGATCGGGGACGCTCCCACGGCGAGCAGGCCGATTCCCTGGGCGTTGGTCAGCGCCACCCAGCGGACATCGGTCTTGTTGCCGTTTTCCTGCGGGCGCGAGTAGTCGACCCACTCCTTGTCCACGGTGGACCGGTAGACGCCGACCCGCTCGAACTGCCGGTCGATGTAGGTTTCGACGGGACCCCGGCCGTACCAGGTGAGGTTCTCCAGCCCCGGCGCGACGACCAATTCCGTGCCGGCCCGCGGCATCATCGCCAGGTCTCCCTCGCCCGGCTGATAGGCGGCCTCGACGATCACGTCCCCGTTACCGGAAACGTTGTAGACCATTGAATAGGCCGCTCCCACCGCGGGCAGGCGGGACTTGACCATGATGCGCGCCGTGCGATCGTTCCTGCGCTCCACCTGGACGTCCTCGACCTCCCAGGAGGGCCCGGCGTCGCGCCAGAGGCGGATGTTGAGCGCCGGGTTCTGCCCGGCCCGGCCGCGAACCGACTTCCAGGCGCCGGTGTCGTTGTCGGTGGGGGCGCGCCAGAAGTCGGGCCGCGGGCCGCGCTCCAGCAGCGCGACGCCCTTGTAGCGATACGAGGTGATGAGGCCCTCGCGCTTGTTGAAGCGCAAGGAGAACGACGGCCCTTTGAGCGTTACGATGCCCTCCTGGTCGAGGATGTCCAGCTTGGGGGCGGCGGCGGTGTCGAGGGTGCGCGGCGGCGCCGATACCGGAAGGGCGAACTGGTCCCAGGCGATCTCGTGCCCCTTGGCGGCCCAGGAGGTGCCGGCTTTGAGCGCGAAGCTGAGATTCAGCCAGTACTCGACACCCGGTTGGGGCGCGATCTTGGGCAACGGGAGGGCAAACTCCTTCTCAGCGTGCGGCGCCAGGTCGAGAGCGGGCAGCTTGCCCGAAGCCACCAGGGCACCCTCGGTGCGCACCTCCCAGAGGCCCTCGGCGATGTCCTTGGCGTTGGTGAAGTCGAACCAGTTCTTCACGCGGATCCTGCCGGCGGCGAGGTCGACCGGGGCGGCGTGCAGGTTGCGGTAGACGTACTTGATGGCCCATAGCCCCGGGTGGGGTTTGCGGTCCGCCGAAACCAGCCCGTTGTTGTTGAAGTTGTTGTCGTTGCGGATCTGCGTCTTGTCTTCCCACCAGCCGCCGTAGGCCAGGAAGGTGGAGGCCGGCGTGTTCTTGCGGTACTCGGGCGGGACGGGGACGCGAATGCCCTGGTCCACCCAGTCCCAGACAAAGGCGCCCTGGGCGTTGGTGCCGGAATAAAAGATGTCCCAGTATTCTTTCAATCCGCCGCTGGAGTTGCCCATGGCGTGGGTGTACTCGCACAGGATCAGCGGCATCTCGGGGCGCTTGGCGGCCAACTCGACGACGCGTTGGGGGCTGGGATACATGAAGGAGTTGATGTCGGCGTTGGAACCGCCGTTGGCCGTGGAGCCTTCATAGTGGAAGGGGCGCGAGGGGTCGCGCTGTTTAGTCCACTGATAACAGGCTTCGGCGTTGGGACCGTCGCCGGATTCGTTACCCATCGACCAGGAGATGACCGAGGGGTGGTTCTTGTCGCGCTCCACCATGCTGCGGACGCGGTCGAGATAGGCTTCCTTCCAGGCGGGGTCGTTGGTGAGCCGGTTACGGGTGTCGTTGCCGTAGTGGTGGACCTCGATGTTGGCCTCATCCATCACGTACAGGCCGTAGCGGTCGCACAACTCGTACCAGAGGGGTGAATTGGGATAGTGCGACGTGCGGACGGCGTTCACGTTGAACTGCTTCATGAGCTTGATGTCCTGGATCATCAGCTCGCGGCCAACGACCTTGGCGGTGACGGGGGAGTGCTCGTGGCGGTTGACGCCCTTGATCAGCACCACCTGGCCGTTGATCCGCAGCCGCGCATCGCGGATCTCGACCTTTCGGAAGCCGACGTTCTGCGGGATGACTTCGACGGGCGCGCCGGCCGGGTCCTTGAGGGTCAACAGGAGCTTGTAGAGATAGGGCGACTCGGCCGACCACTTGCGCGCGTTGGGTACGGGAATGGTGAGCGAGGCATGGGGAACGCAGGCCGCCTCGGCCTTGCCCGCAGGGGCGCCGGTGGCGTCGAACAGCTCGGCCGTTAGGCTGCACTTGCCGCCGCCGGCGATTTCGGCCGCCACCGTGAGGGTGGCGTCGCGGTAGTTGGCGTCCAGATCCGTCTTCACCTCGAAGTCGCGCACGTGCCGGGCGGCGGTGGACCAGAGATACACGTCACGGTAAATGCCGCTCATGCGCCACATGTCCTGGTCCTCGAGGAAGGCGCCGTCGCCGAAGCGGTAGACCTCGACCGCGAGCAGGTTCTCGCCCGGCTTCAGGTGCGGGGTGATGTCGAACTCGGCGGAGGTGCGGCTGTCCTCGTGGTAGCCGATCCTGACGCCGTTGACCCAGGCGTAGAAGGCCGAATCCACGCCTTCGAAGTGGAGATAGACGTTGCGGCCCTTCCAGGCCGGGGGAAGGGTGAAGCGGGTGCGGTAGCTGCCCACCGGGTTCCAGTCGTGGGGGACCTGGGGCGGCTGGCCGGGGTCCTGCGGCCCGGGGTCGAGGATGTTGGTGTAGATGGGCCCGTCGAAGCCGTGCATCTGCCAGCTCGAGGGGACCGGG
>CAYOTD010000160.1:8218-9147 GCA_964406685.1 uncultured Solibacteraceae bacterium
CTGTACTCGGTCCGGTAGAACTCGAGCGGCCGCGCGGCCGGGCGAAGCGAGCCCTGGAACTTCCAGGTTCCGTTGAGCGACTGGAACCAGGGCGATTGGGCGCGAATGCCCGCGCGCGCGAGTTCCGCCGTGGGGTAGACCATCATCGTCGCGTGGGGTTTCTCCGTGCCGATGTGGAGGATGGCCGGGTTGTCCCATTCGGGCTTCTCGGCGGCCGGCGCGGCGGCGGCGAGAATCGCGAGCAGAGCGAGACAGGTGCGCATAGGTCCGACAGTATCACAAGGCGAGCGAGTATCATTTACGGGTATGCGAGGACTACTTCTGCCAGCACTCCTGTGGGCCGCCGGGCTGGCGCTGGCGCAGCCCGTCTTCGTTGTTCCGGACGACGTCGAGACCCGCTGGGCCAGCCCGGAGAACCCGGCCGCGGCCAAGGGGGCGGCGGCGCAGGCCAACGCCGGCCGCAAGGGGCGATCGAACATTCCGATCAAGGCCGGCGAGGCGGTCACCCTGGCCGAGGCGCGTGGCACGAGCGGCACGGTGCGCCGCATCTGGGCCACGATCAACGACCGGTCGCCGCAGATGCTGCGGGGCCTGAAGATCGAGATGTTCTGGGATGGCGCCGCCCGGCCCGCGGTGAGCGCGCCGTTCGGGGACTTCTTCGGGACGGGCCTGGGGCAGATGACGGCATTCGAGTCCGTCTTCTTCGCCAACCCCGAGGGCCGCAGCTTCCTGTGCTTCGTCCCCATGCCGTTCCGGACGGGCATGAAGATCGTGGTCACCAACGAGAGCGGCAAGGACCTCCGTAGCATTTACTACGACGTGGATTACACCCTCGGCGACAAGCACCCGGCGGGCGCGCTGTACTTCCACGCCCACTGGCGGCGCGAGAATCCGACCGGGTACCAGAAGGACTTCGAGCTGCTGCCCAG
>CAYOTD010000161.1:0-7216 GCA_964406685.1 uncultured Solibacteraceae bacterium
CCCTTGCTGCCCATCCTTTCGATCCTCTGCTGCCTGGTGCTGGCCATGGGATTGCCTCTGGAAACCTGGGTGCGTTTCTTCGTCTGGCTGGCCATCGGCCTCGTCTTCTACTTCGTCTTCGGACGCAAGCACAGCCAACTGGCGTGAAGCCCATGAGCGAATTCCGCCAAGCCACCCGTGAGCACACCAGCTTCCTGGCCGCCGCCGAGAAGCGCGCCCTCCTCTGGCTGGCCGCGCGCATGCCCGCCTGGGTCAACTCCGACCACCTGACCGCTCTCGGCTTCCTCGCCATGGCCGCGGCCGGGCTCTGTTACTGGTACTCCCGCACCCACCGCCTCGGACTGATCCTTGTGTCGGTGTGCCTGGTGGTCAACTGGTTCGGTGACAGCCTGGATGGGACGCTTGCCCGCGTGCGCAACCGCCAAAGACCGCGCTACGGCTTCTACGTGGATCACGTACTGGATGCGGTGGGTTCGTTCTTTCTGCTGGGCGGCCTCGGCCTGTCGGGCTACATGAGCCCCTGGGTGGCGGCGGGACTGCTGGTCGCCTATCTGTTGCTGAACGTCGAGGTCTACCTGGCCACCTACACCCTCGGCCGCTTCCAGATGTCCTACGGCCGCTTCAGCCCCACCGAGTTGCGCCTCCTGCTGATCGCCGGCAACACGGCCCTGCTGTTCCGCTCCACCACGCCCCTCTTCGGCCCCGACCTGCTGATCTTCGACATCGGCGGCGCAATCGGCATCGCCGGCATGGCGCTGATCCTGATCGTCTCCATCGTGCGCCACACCGCCCGCCTCTACCGCGAAGAGCCGCTCGACTGACCCCGGCCGTCAGTGGCGTGGGATGGGGCGGAAGCGGACCGCGTCCACCAGCACCTGGCCGCGCGCCTCCCTCGCCAGTACCTCGACGAAGCCCTCCGTGCCTTCTTCGAACTCGAACCGGCCGATGACGCGGTTGCGGGACGGCTCCATCCACACCCGCTCCTCGCCGGACTTGTGCTTCACCCGCACGGCGAACCGCGCCTCCGGATCGATGCCGAACGGAGTCTCCTCGACCAACTCCACCTGGTAACGGCCGGCGCGCAGGTTCGGAGTGAACCGCGCCGCCTCGCCCGCCGAGGCTCGTCCGCCGTTGGTCAGATAGGTCCCACCGTACCCCTTCTCTTTCCACGCGCGGAACTTGTGTCCCACCCAGAAATAGGGCGTGGCAAGGAAGGCGTCGTCGGCGTTGTCCACGACGACCTCGGCCGGCGGACGGTCCTGCCGCACGTCCAGCACCACCTCGAACTCCTGGGGCGAGTTCCACGCGCCGGCGCAATCGACGCGGACCACCGCGCGATAGAACCCCGGCGTCCTCCCCCGCGCGTTGACCGCGATCCCGATGGATTGCGAATTTCCCGCCCCCTGGCGAGCCGTTTCCAGCCAACCGCCCTGGCCCACATACCGGATCGACGCCGATGACTCGGCCAGCGTGCCTCCGCCCGCGTTGACCAGCCGCACCTCGCGCCTGCGCACTCCGGACTCGCCCAACCTGGCCGTCACGCGCAGGGTATGGGGCGTCACCTTGGGACGCCATCCGTAGACGTCGCGCGCCTCCGGCTTGCGTGGCAGGAAGCTGATCTCATCGGCGGCGAGCGCCAGCGACCCCTGGCCCGGCGCCGCGCCATCCACCGTCATCACCTGGGTCGCCGCCGCGCGGTCCACCCCGTCGTCTACCGTCAGCGTCACCGCGTAGGCGCCCGGTTTCGCGTAGACGTGCCCGGGCGCCGCCTCGCGCGAGAAACCGCCGTCGCCGAAGGTCCAGTAATAGTCCAGCCGCCGGCTCCAGCGTCCCGGCCGCGAGCCCTGGCTCGAGAACCGCACCGGTTGTCCCGCGCGCCCCGGCCCAAGCGGTGCCATCGCGGCGCGGATCTCCCCCGCCCGCTCCTTCTCCTGCTCGAAGTACTGCCAGAACAGAATCCAGGGGTCGAGCAGGACGTCCGCCCCGCCCGGAGACCGCGTCCGGAAGACGAAGTGCGTGTGCTCGTTGTTCCCGGGCAACACCCCCGCCCCCAGCGCGTAAGCTTCGCCCGCCGCGATGGGTGTGTGTTCGGGGACCGTCAGCTCGACGACATGGTGGGTTTGCAGTGTCCAGCGGTCGCCGTTCGGCCAGGTGTGAAAGCCCCGCCAGCGGTTGTTGTTATCGCCCTTTGCCAGGCTGTTGAACAGAAAGTGGTCCTCGATGCCGATGGGAGCGAACAGCGGCGTGCCCTTGGGCTGGTTGATGTCGAGCCCCGCGTGGCATTCGCTTCCCTGGTAAGCCCCCATGTGCGGATCGTCGCCGTTATAGCTGTTGCCAATGTCCAGGAACCAGGTGCGGATCGGATACCAGGCGCGCAGTGCCACCGGCGCCAACCGGTCGCGCGCGTCGTTGACGGCGAAGCGCGCCCGCTTGTTCAGCCGGCATCCCGCGTTGCCGCCGTGGTTGTCCGCCAGGAACGCGAACACGTCGTCGACCGAATCCAGCCACAACCGCATGCCGTTGACCACGTACGGTTCGGCGAAGGTCTCCTGCGCGCTGATGTAGCGCGACAGGCGCAGGGCGTGCCCGTCGATCCGCACCCGCGCCGCCATCTCGTAGAGCATGCCGCCGTCCGGCCGCGGCTTCTTGAATTCGCGCAGGTTGGTCAGCAGCACGCGGGCTTCGGTGCCCTCCAGCGACATCGTGCGCGTCTCGCCGCTGCGCAGCGTAAACTTGAGCACGTCACCGTGATCCATCTCGAACCCGGTGAGGGTATCCCGCGCCGCGAGCCGGAGTTCGCCCCCCGCCGCCGGAAGCGCCAGCGCCGTAGCCAGCAGGATGACTCGCATGAACACTAGAATGCCAGACGCAGCCCGAACTGGAGCCGGCGCGGTTCCAGCGAGCTGGTCGACTTCCCGAAGTTCGCGTTCCCGTTGACTCCCTGCCGGTTGGGCGAGAAGGTCACGTTCGGATTCACCAGGTTCACGTGGTTGATCGCGTTGAAGGCCTCCGCGCGGAGCTCCAGTGTCACGTTCTCGCGGACCTCGAAAGTCTTGAACGTCGAAAAGGAGATATCCACCAGCCCCGGACCCCGCGTGTTGGGCAGCGTGCGCGGAGCGTTCCCCATCACGTAATCCGCCGGGTTGCGGAAGACGTCCGTATGGAACCAGCGGTTCACGTTCCTTTCTCCCGCCGGCAGCGTCGGGTCTTGCACGACGTCCGGCCAGTTGATGCCGGTGAAGTTGTTGGCGCCGCGCACCGCCAGCGGCGTCCCCGTTTCCAGCGTGGTGATGGAGTTCAACTGCCATCCGCCCGCCAGGTGCTTCCACACGCCGCGCACCCCCGAGGCGAACCGTTTGCCGTTCCCGAACGGAAGCTCATAGACCGCGCTCGCCACCAGCCGCTGCGAGATGTCGCTGGCGTCGATGGCCCGGTCCAGCCGCCGGTTGATATTGCCGATGCGGAAATCCCCCGTGCCGGCAGTGCTGCCCGCGTTGGCCGTGGCGTCGTTGATCAGTTTGCCGTTGGTATAGGACACCAGCGCCGTCAGGCCCCGGCTGTAGCGCTTCTCGGCCGTCACTTGCAGGGAGTGGTAGCTGCTCGAGGCGCCATGGTCGGCCAGCGTGGTGATGTTCAGATAGTTCGGATAGGGGCGCAGCAACTGCGACCGGGCGACGGTCTGCGAGGACAGCGCCCCGGACGGGATCTGCCCGTAAAACGGATTGGCCACCTGCGTTTGCAGGTCCAGGCCCAGCGAGAAATACTTGGGGTCCATCTGGTTCAGGTTGTAACCCGCGCCGAACAGCTTCACGCCGCGGTTGCCGGCATAGCTCACCGAAACCGTCCACTGTCCCGGCAGTTCCCGTTGCAGTGTCAGGTTCCACTGTTGCAGGTACGGTGTCGGGGCGTTGGGGTTCTGGTAGCTGACGCTGGTGCCGAGGTAGGCGGAAGCTCCCCCCTTGGCGCCCGTGGCCGCGATCACCCGCGCCGGCCCGTTGCTGAACTTGAAGGCGGCGTACGGACCCAGCGAGGCCGCGACAAACTCCGTTTCTCCCTGGAAGCCCAGCGAGCTGGGCGTGTCGCCCTGCGCGTTGCCGGAAAAGGTCACCAGGTAGATCAGGCCGTATCCGCCGCGCAGGACGGTCCGGTTATCCGGCGTCACCGAATACGCGAAGCCGATGCGCGGGCCGAAGTCGTTCTTGTCCAGGTTGACGAACTGCCGCCGCCGTCCCACGCCCGCATACTCCATCACGCCGGACCGGCCCGTCGCCGGGTTCGTCACGAACGGATTGAACGTCGAGTACTGGTTGTGCCGCTCCACCGGCGGCGATTGCAGGTCGTATCGCAGCCCCACGTTCAGCGTCAGCCGCGGTGAGATCTTGATGTCGTCCTGAACGAACAGCCCGTTCGACCAGGCCTGGAACGAGTAGAACGGAGTGGTGCGGAGCACGCCGCTGCCTACCTCGCCCATCAGGAAACTCGCCATCGCCGCTCCCGTGCCCGACGGCTTCTGCGGGTCTCCGGTCAGCGACGAAGAAAACACGTACTGCCCCGACGGGTAGGAGGAGTTCACCCAGTTCAACCGGATCCAGCGCTGGTCGGTTCCGAACTTCACCGTGTGCTTCCCGTGCATCCACGTCACGCTGTCGCTCGCCTGAAGGGTATGCGAGGCCCGTTTGCCGTTGGCGTACGGCGGCGTCCCCAGGCTCAGCATCCCGGAGATGTCCACCCGCGGGAACAGATCCTGCGGGATCGAACTCGGCAGGCCGAGCTTCTCCGGCCAGTTCTTGCCGTAGCTGGAATGGATAAACGGCAGGCACATGCGCGTCAGGCCCACGCGGGCTTCGTTGATCATCGTGGGGGCGACGGTCTGGGTCATCCCCGCCACCCAGTTGTGGCTGTCGTTGTGCGCGGTGCGTGCGTTCTGGTCCGGATCGGCCTCCCCCAGGCCGTACCCGTATTGCGTGCGCGTGTTCCGCTTGCCGGAATAGCGGAAGAAAAGGTTGCTGCGGTCCGTCGCCCGGTGGTCGACGCGAATGCTGGTGGCACCCTGGTTCATCGGGAAGGTCCGCAGCGAGATGTAGTTGAGCGAGTTCGTGTAGGCGTCGCTGGGCGTGGCGTTAGGCAGCGGCATGTAGCTCAGCACGTTCCCCGAGACCGCGTCGAACCGCGATGACGGCACGACGTTGCCCGGGAACAGCGAGCGCACGTAACCGCTGCCGGAAGGGTTGGTGCGCGTGGTCGCCGGATCGTAGACCGGCACCAGCACGCCCTTGCTGTCGAAGGTCTGCGAGAAGTCGCCCGCCCGCTGCGCCGCCGTCGGCACGGTGGACCGCATCAGCGGTGTCGTCCGCTGCCGCCACTGCTCGTAGCCGAAGAAGAAGAACGTCCGGTTCCGCCCGTCGTGGACGCCTGGAATCCATGCCGGCCCGCCCAGCGTGCCGCCGAACTGGTTATAGCGCAGCACCTGCGTGATCCGCCCGGTGACCGGATCGCGTTGTGTGGAAAAGGCGTTGCGCGCGTCGAAGGCGTCGTTGCGCACGAACTCGTACAGCGCCCCGTGCGGCTGGTTCGTCCCTCCCTTCGACACCAGGTTCACCACGCCCCCGCTGGTCTGGCCGAACTCCGCCTTCAGCGCGTTGGTCTCCACGCGGAATTCCTGAATGGTCTCCAGCGACGGCGCGAAGGCCGCTTCGTGATGCACCTGGGCGTTGTTGGTGCCGCCGTCGAAGAAGATCTGCGTGCCGTAGACCGGTCCGCCGTTGAAGCGCATCTGCGACATGCTCTGTTCCGACGGTTGCGCGAACCCGTCCGCCGACCGGACCGTGGGCTGCACGCCGGCTACCAGCTTGATCAGGTTCAGCGTGTTCCGCCCGTTCAGGGGCAGGTTCTCGATACGCTTGCGCTCCACCACCGTCCCCAGCGTGGCGTGCTCGGTCTGAAGCGCGGGAAGCTCGCCGGCCACCGTCACGGTCTCCGAGACGTTGCCCAGCTCGAGCACGAAATCGATCCTCGCCACCTGTCCCACCTCCAGCCGGATCCCGGAACGGCTGATCGGCTTGAAACCTGGCTTCCGCACCAGCATCTGGTAGACGCCCGGCGGCAGAAGCGGAATCGTGTAGTAGCCCGCCTCGTTGCTCGAAGCGTCCCACCGCAAGCCCGTGTCCGCGTTGGTGGCGCGAACCTCCGTGTCCTGCACCACGCCGCCGCTCGCGTCGACCACTCTGCCCGTGATCTGCGCCTTCTGCCCGTAGGCCGCGGCGCACACGGCGGCCAACAACAGCGTTCGCCCGATCCTGTTCACAGTCTTTCCGCTCATCGATTCCCTCCCTTGACCGCCAGATTCCCGTCTTTCGCCGCCAGCCGCGCCGACAGCGCTTCCCAACCCGTTTCCAGGCGGGTGACGATTTCCAGATTCTCCCGTGCCAACTCCGCGTCGCCGCCCGCCGCCGCGCGGCCGGCGAACAACTGCCGTGTCAGATCCGCGCCTCGCCGCACGGCCTCGAACCAGTCGTCCATGCCCGCCGGCACGGCCTGGGGCTGGCGCCGCTCCGCCAGGGGTTCCAGTACCGGTTGCGTCACTCCTCGCAGACGCGCCAGGGCCGCACCGAGCCGCCGCAGGTGGTCCTCCAGCATCGCGCCGTAGACCTCCCGGTCGCCGGTGTCGAGCAGCGCCAGCCGCTCCCGCGGGAACCGTTCCTCCAGCCGCCGGATCGCCCAGGCATGGGCCAGGACGGATTCCGCCGCCCCCACCGCCGCATTCGACAACGCGATCGCCTGCTCCCTCGACAGGGCACCGCCCGCCAACCGCTCGAACGGCGTCGTCCCGGTGCGGTACTCGTTCACCGGAACCGCGTTTGTTTCTCCTTCGGGAGGCGCGGCGGCCGCCGCTTCGTCCATCGATTGCAGGATCACCCGGACGCGCGGCACCCCGGACGCCGCGATTGCCGCCGCGATCTCTTCGCGCCGCGCCGCGTCGCGCACCGCGCCGCTCACCATGTATCCGCCTTCTCCATCCGGCGCCAGTTCCACCGGCTCGCCCGAACACGCGTCCACGGCGTGCAGCGCCAGCAGGAGATCCAATTCCAGGGCGGCCGCGGCGCGCGGTTTCAGCACCGGCGGCAGTTCCATCCACACCGCTTGCGGAGCGATCGGCCTCGGCCGGATCCGCGGTTCGGAAATCCCGGCGCGGGCCGGCTTCCAGACGGGCGCGGAG
>CAYOTD010000161.1:7226-9145 GCA_964406685.1 uncultured Solibacteraceae bacterium
CGCGTGACGAACCTCAGGGGATCTCACCGGAAAGCGCGGGCTCGACAACCGGATCCAGAAACCCAGTCCGAGCGCCGAGGCCACCACCAGGGAGGCCGCGATTCGGCTCGCCCGCGACAACGGCAGTGCTCGCGCCGCGCTCCGCTGCCACGCTTCCGCGGCCAGCCGCGACTCCACCCATCGCTGGCGCTCCGCCAGCCGCAGCCGCGCCTCTGCCCGTCGCGCCGGCTCCGGGAAGACCTCGTCCCGCAGCAGCGTAGCCACCCGTTCCGTCTGCCGTCCCAGTTCCGTCAGGCGCGTTCGGCACCGCCAGCACTCCAGTAGATGCCGCCGCACGCGGCGCTCTTCCCACCACGGCCCCTCGCCGTCGGCATGCCGGATCAGCGCTTCGTCACTGAAGTGTTGGTCGGATCGTTCCCGATACATGTCGCGCCGGCCGGGCCGGCGATCCTCCCTTCCCCGCGCGCTGCAACTTCTCCAGCGCGCGCGCCAGCAGCGTGTTCACGCTGTTCTTGCTGATTCCCAGCAGTTCCGCGATCTGCCGGTACTTGAAGGACTCCGCCCGCAGCAGAAGCACTTCGCGCTCGCGCGGTGTCAGCCCGCCCAGAAACCGCTCCAGGACTCCCTCGGCTTCCTCTTCCACCGGCTCTTGCCAGGCGCTTCCCTGGAGCGTTTCTATCTCTTCCAGCAACGCCGCCTCGCGGCGCTGCCGGTGATACTCGCGCGACAGCATCCGGTAGACGACCCGCACCACCCACGCGCGCGGCTGCCGGATCTCCACGCCCCGTCTCAGCTCCTCGTAGAGCGCCGCCAGGGCGTCCTGCACCAGTTCTTCGGCGGTCGCCAGGCTTCCGGTCCGCCGCATGACCAGCCGCAGAAGGAACGGATAGTGGTTCTCGAAAAGCTCAGTGACCACCCGCGAACTGTCTTCCGGTGTCATGCGCCGTGAGTATGCATGTGCGCGCCCGGTGGGGTTTGGGCGACAGCCGTCGCGAATTTCTACCGCGAAGAACCGCTCGACTGAGCCCGCCGCGTGTTCAGCAGCGTCTGTTCGAGGGACTCGCGCGGCAACTGCCGCACCACCGGGCTGACGATGGCGCTCAGCAGCCGCGGCACGCCCCGCGTCAGCGACAGCGCCTCCACTTCCATGTAGACCCCGCCGTCGCGCTCCTCGAACCGCCAGAACGTGTGCAGCCGCCACAGGAAGCCGTGGTCGTCGCCCGCCGCCAGTTCGCGCTCGGATTTCTCCCCCGCGTTGTCCACCTCGGCGATGCGCGTCGAGTAGGACCGGCTAACCGCGCGCTTGGGACTCAGCCGCCGGTAGGTGACGTCATACTCGGTGTTCAGCGTGACCGTAATTACTTTGTGCTTCCGCAGCCGCAGATAGACCCTGAAGAAGTCCCCCTCCCGCCGCACCAGCTTCGAGTCCACCACCTCGGGCGCGTAGCTCGTCCTGTGGCGGTCGTAGTCCTGAACCTGTTTGAGGGTCCGCTCCAGCGTCGTATCCGGAAGGAACACCGCCCCCATCCAGTCGTGGATCAGCCCGTCGCCGCCATCGATGGCTCCATTGCCCACCAGCGGCTCCACAACGAACCCGTCCCGCCGCAGCTTTGCCCACCGCTCCGGCGTCTGCTCGGCCCACAGGAACCGCTCCGCCCCCGCCTGCTTTTCGAACGCCGCCTCCCGCCCGCGCACGTAACGGTCGAACGCCGCCAGAGTCGGCTGCGTCAGCTTCGCATGGGGAATGATCCCCAGCAGCATCACCAGCGGCAGTCCGGTCATCCCCCGAATATAGCAGGAGCCCTTCCTGCGGCATGTTACACTCGAATCGCCGCCCCCGGCCCGGCTGGCGCCTCCGCCCGCCCGGTGGCGAACAAAAAGCGAATCGGACCAAACAAAACCAATTATGTCCTTTGTTT
>CAYOTD010000162.1:0-9136 GCA_964406685.1 uncultured Solibacteraceae bacterium
ATCTGAGAGGACCTAGGGATGCAGTCCACGACACCACTGGCGGATCGAGTCTCGCTGATCGGCGTCTCCTCCACGATGAAGGTCGCCGCCGAGGCCGAACGCCTCAAACGGGCGGGCGTCGACGTGGTCGATTTCGGAGCCGGCGAACCGGATTTTCCCACCCCGGAGAACATCAAGCAGGCCGCCGTTCGGGCGCTGGAAGAGAACTTCACCCGCTACACCAACACCGGCGGCACGCCCGAACTAAAGCAGGCCGTTTGCGACCGGCACGCCGCCGACTACGGCACCGCCTACACCGTGCCGGAGTGCGTGGTGACGGTCGGCGGGAAGCACAGCATCTTCAACCTGGTCCAGGTGCTGGTGAATCCCGGCGACGAGGTCGTCGTCCCGGTGCCTTACTGGGTCACCTACCGCGACGTGGTGAACTACTCCGGCGGGACCTGCGTGTTCGTCGAGACCGACGCCCACGAGGAGTTCCGGTTGACGGCCGGGATGATCGAGGAGCGCCTGACGCCGCGCACGCGGGCGCTGATCGTCAACTCGCCGTCGAACCCGAGCGGCGCCGTGATCGGGCGCGAGGAATTTGAGAGGATCGTCCACCTGGCCCGCCAGCGCGGCCTGTGGCTGATCACCGACGAGTGCTACGGCCGGCTGGTCTACGAGGGCGCCCCGTTCTCGGCCGCCTCCCTGGCGGGCGCCAAGCAGACGGTTCTGGTGGCGGGATCGCTGTCGAAGGCCTACGCCATGACGGGATGGCGCATCGGCTACACGCTGGCCCCCGCGCCGGTGATCGAGGCCATTCACAAGCTCCAGAGCCACGCCACCTCGAACCCCACCTCGGTCGCCCAGAAGGCGGCGGTCGAGGCGCTGCGCGGCCCGCAGGACGCCGTCGGCGCGATGCTCGCCGAATACCGCCGGCGCCGCGATTTCGTCGTCGGGCGGCTGCGGCGGATCCCGGGCGTGACGGTGGTGGAGCCGAAGGGCGCCTTCTACGCTTATCCCGACATCCGCGCCGCGCTCGGCCGCGACGGCATCGGCAACAGCGTGCAGTTCGCCGAGGCGCTGCTGGATACCGCGCGCGTGGCGGTGGTGCCGGGCGAGGCGTTCGGCACGCACACCCATGTCCGGATCTCCTACGCCACCTCCATGCGGGAACTGGAACGGGGGCTGGACCGGATACACGAATTCATTGCGAGGCTTGTGGAATGAGACGACTGGATCGCTCCCTGTACCCCAAGATCTGGGGAGCGCCTTCCCTGGACCCCTGGTTTACCGCCGCCGGCGAGAAGATCGGCGAGGTGTGGTTCACGCACACCCCGCCGCTTCCCCTCCTGGTGAAGTTCATCTTCACCACCGACAGGCTGTCGGTCCAGGTCCATCCGTCGAAGACCGAGATGTGGCACGTGTTGCGCGCCGAAGCGGAGGCAAGCGTGGCCGTGGGTTTCCGGGAACCCCTCACGCGCGACCGCGCCCGGCGGGCGGCGGAGTCGGGAGAGATCGCCGGCCTGCTGGAATGGCTGCCGGTGGCGCCGGGCGACACGATCTACGTCCCCAGCGGGACGGTCCACGCCATCGGCGCGGGCGTGGCGCTGTGCGAGGTCCAGCAGAATTCGGACGTCACGTACCGGTTCTACGACTACGGGCGCCCGCGCGACCTGCATCTGGAGCAGGCGCTGGAAGTGGCCGATCTCTCGCGGCACCCGGGCAAATCGATCCCGCGCGCCGGCGCGGACGGCGCCTCCGTCCTGGTCGAGTGTCCCTACTTTTCGGTGGCGCGGCTGGAGTTGGCCCGCGGCGGCCACGAGTTGGGCGCGCGCGGCGAGGAGATGTTGGCGGTGATCGACGGCGCGGGCGAATTCGAGGGCCGGCCCTTTTCGGCGGGAGAGGTCTGGCTGACTCCGCACGGCTGCGAGAAGCTGCGCCTCCGCGCCGATGGCGCCGTCCGCCTGCTGCGCGTACGTCAGAGGTAGTCGAACAGGCTGGTGCGCGGGACCTTGGACCAGGAGGAGAGGGCGGCGTCCTGCTGGAAGGTGGCCGTGCTCAATTCCAGAATGGCTTCGGTAAGATCCGCGTCTTCGATGCTGGTCAACCGCTCGGTCAGGCTCATCTGCACGCTGTTGGCTTCCTCCAGCGCGTCGGCCACCTGGTTTTGAACCGTGCCGTAGAAACTCAGCTTGATGTTCAGATGATCGCCGGCGGACTGCAACTGCGCGGTGGCCGTCTGGATGGCTGTCGTGTCGTTGTTCTTGAGCGCCGTGCTGAGATTGGTGAGGGCATCAAAAACGTTCTTGGTGGCGTCCGGGTTGTCGAACAGCTCTTCGGCGGTAAGGGCCACCGGGAACTGCGTCCCGCCCAGGGTGGTGACCTTGCGCGTGGTGACCGCCCCCTGGTAGACGCTGACCGGATCGGTCTGGGTCCAGTCGATCGTGTAAGGGACGACCTGGTCGGAGTCGCCGGAGAAGATGTAGCGGCCGTTGAACTCGGTCTGGCTCAAAGCCACCATCCGTTCCAGAAGGGAATCGACCTCGGAGGCGTAGGTGAGGCGGGCCTCCGCCGTCTGGGTGTCGCTGACGCCCTTGGCGGCGAGGACCTCGGCGCGCTCCATCAGGGTGACGGCCTGGGAGACGGCCGATTCCCCGGCGTCGACCTCACCCTGAATCAGCGTGAGATTCCGCTCGGCGCGTTCCGCCCGGCGCAAATCGGCCCGGGTCTGAAGCAGCGGGCTTACCTGATCGGGGTCGTCGGAGGCGGAGGTGATTCGCTTACCCGACGAGAGTTGCGTCTGCGCACGCTCGATCCGCCGCTGGATCGAGTTCAGCATCGTCAGGAACTGTTTCGATGACGCGTCAAGTCCTTGAACCATGTCAGCCCTCTTCCGCCCTAGATCATCTGGATGATGGTCTGGGTCATCTCGTCCAGCGCCTGGATCACCCGGGCCGTCGCCTCGTAGGCGCGCTGGAACATGACCAGAGTGGCGGCCTCCTCGTCGAGAGAGACGCCCTGGATCGTCTCGCGCTCCGCCTCGGCCTGGGCGAGCAGGTCCGTGTACAGCGTTTCGTTGTCCAGCGCCTTGGCGGAGTCGGTCCCTACCTGGCCGGCGATCCGCCCATAGAACTCGGTGAAGGTCAACCCGTCGAGTTCCTTGTAGTCGACCAGCGCGGCCAGCGCCAGGGCATTTCCGTTGCCGTTGATCGCGTCGGGACTGGCGGCGGCGATCTCCTCCGGCAGCAGGTCGCCAACCGCGAGGCTGGCGGCGGGTTGATCGCTCGAATAGGTGAACAGATTCTTGGTGGGCGTGAGCCCGTAGCTGTCGATGCCTTCGGCCAGGGTGAGATTGACCCGGTCGGCGAAGCCTTCGGCCAGCCGGTTCAGTTCGGACTGGTAGGAGGGAATGGTCTCGTTGGCGAACTCCAGCAGCGCCCCCAGCTTGCCGCCGTCGATGCGCTCGGTAACGTCGTTGCCCTGCGCGTCGATGATGGCCGCCGAGCCGGCCGAGGTGTCGGTCGAGATCTCATACTGAGACGAGCCGATGACGAGGGGGACCTGGCCTCCCAGCAGAACCGTAACCGAACCGTCGTCCTGTTCGACGGTGCTGATATCGGCCATCGCCGAAAGCTCCTCCAGCGCGCTGTTCAACTGCGAGTCGAGTCCGGAGGAGGTGGCGTTGGAGAAGTTGCTCTGAATCTCCTCGTTGATTTCGCGGATCTGTGAGACCAGAGCGTTGATTCCGTTTACGGTGTTCTTGATCTGCCGGTTGGTGTCGACCAGGGCGTTGTTCAGACCGGTGGCCGCCTGGTTGAACTCGGTGGCCACCTTGCCGGCCGCGTCCAGCACGGCCTGCCGCGTCA
This sequence comes from uncultured Solibacteraceae bacterium, assembly GCA_964406685.1. Classification (GTDB taxonomy): domain Bacteria; phylum Acidobacteriota; class Terriglobia; order Bryobacterales; family Bryobacteraceae; genus JACQZT01. The sequence continues at coordinate 3,849 of CAYOTD010000162.1, forward strand.
CCGTGCTGTTGGGCGATACCGTCAGGTCCGAAAAGGCCTCGTACAGATCGCTCATCGCCGCCGGGATCCCCGAATCGGAAACCGGGAACTGCGTCTCCAGATCGTTCAGGCTGGAGGCGCGCTGGGACCAGAATGCGAGGGCTTCGTTCTGCGACCGGACTTCTTTCTCGGCGTACAGATCGCGGTAGGTGAGAACCTCGCCGGCCAGGATTCCGCCCGGATAGCCCAGCACCGTGTCGAACTTGAGCGAGCTCAGCGACTGGCGCAGCTTGGCGTAGCCGGGCGTGGTGGAATTGGTGACGTTGTTCTGGATGACGCTGATCGAGCGGTCGAAGGCCTGGAAGGCCCCGGCCGAGGTGATCAAGGAGCTCAAGATATTGCTCATGGTCTACCCTTCCACTCGCAGCCGGGCCGGACCGGTCCTGGTGTGCAGCCGGCCTTCGCAGGTGTAGGTGCTCGACTGGCTGGCCGCGGCCAGCAACCGGGACAATCCCGCGTGAAACCGGCCCGCGTTGCTCATCAGCGCGTTCACCCGGCGCAGTTCCCGCGAGATCTCCCGCATCTCGCCTCGCACCTGGTGACGGTCGGTGGCGGGGTCGCCCTGGCGCAGGCGCCCTTCGATCTCGGCCAGGTGCCGGATGGCCGTTTCCAGGTGAGGCACGCAGGCCTCCAGTGCCGGCGCCGAGGGGCGCCGCAACAGCCGTCCCGCTTCCCGCAGACCCTCCAGCGCGTGCCGGCTGCCGCTCCCCGGCTGTCCCGCCAAACCCATGTCCGCTCCCTTCAGGCCCGGCCCTGCATTGTGTCGTCGACGATCTTCCGGCTCAACTCCGCCGAGTCCACCGAATACTGGCCCGCCTGATACTCCTTGGCCAGCTTCTCCACCTGCCCGGCCCGCTCGGGACTTTCCATCGCGAGTTCTTGCAGACTGCCGGCCAGGTTGGAAAGCTGTACCTGGTCTTCCCCGCTTCCTCCCGTTCGGCCCACACGGCTCTGCCGGTTTCCCTGTTGCGTTGCCTGTGTTTGTTCGACCTGAGAGGACGATATACCAGTCAAATTCTGGTCGTTGATTCGCATTCCGACGGAGACTCCACGCTCGTCTCCCAGCATATCGGCATTCCCCAGACCCTTCTTTAATGCTGGAACAGCGAGATTCCGGCGATTCCACCAGCCCCCGCTTGCACGCATTCCTCTGCGTTTTCGGTGGTGATACCACCCAGCGCATAGAGGGGTATCGATGCCGCCCAAGCTGCCTCGCGCAATCGCTCCAGCCCCAGCGGCGAGCCATAGCCGGCCTTCGAGGGAGTGGCAAAGACCGGGCCAAATACTACGAAATCCGCGCCCCCGGCCGAGGCGGCGGCCACCTCGGCGGCGCTGTGGCAGGAAACACCCCAGAGCAACCCTTCCGGCAGCGCCTTACGCCAACGCGCCGGCGGCGGAGAACCGGCGGGCAGGTGCACGCCGTGCGCACCCGCCGCCACGGCAATATCCGGCCGTCCATTGACCAGAATCCGCGTTCCACAGGACGACACACGCTCCACCGCCCGCCGGACCAGAGCCAGCAGTTCGCGGTCGGGGAGGTCTTTCTCCCGGATCTGGATCATTTCCACGCCCAGGGCGGCCACGCGCCCGATGTTGTCGAGCAGCGCCTCCACGCCTCCCCCCAGCGCCCGGCGGCCGGTGATGTAGTAGCGGCGCAGGGTGAGCGGCTCGTAGTACCGCTCGCCCGCGCAGGACCGGCACACCGTGCGTCCTTCCCGAACCACCTCGCGGCGGAAGCTGATCGGTTCGCCGCAAAGTTGGCACACCGGCTTCGGAGCGCGGAACCCAGGCCGGTCGCATTCTTCGATGCGGACGCGAACCCACTGATGGGAGAAGAGTTCCTCATCGGCCAGCGACCGGTAGGCGAGCATCTGCCGCCGCCGGTCGTCGGCCTCCTCGGGGTAGTTCTGGCGGGCCCGCTCGCGGGCGGATTCCAGGGCGACCACGCGCACGGCCCGGTCCCGTTCCAGGTCGCAGAAAGTGGCCGCCATCTTGCCGAAGTCGCGGAATTTCAGGGCCCGTTTCCCGATCCGGCAGCCGGTGACAACGCCGATGGCGTCGGTGGCGCAGCGGTCGATCTCGACAAAGGTGATCAACCGCTTGCGGTCCTTGCCCGCGGGGTCGTCCAGCCCCAGCAGCCGCAAGCCGTACAGCGCCAGGCGAACGCCCAGGATCTGGCCGGCGCACAGATGCCCGTGGGCCTGCTCGGCCAGAGCCACGTACTCGTCGAAGCTCTTCAGTCCGCTCATGGGGAACTAGCCTTGCCTAGGGCCGAGCCGGTCCGGCCCCCGGCGGAGTCTTGCGCACCTGTTCGAAGTACTGCTGCACGTACTGCTGGTAAATCAGCGGGATCTCGTCGCGGTGAATCTGGCCGCCGCCTTCGCCGTGGGCCGCCGCGCGGTTGGAATAGGGGGTCTTGAGCCCCTGCGGGCGGCTGGAGGAAACCTCGACCAGCACCTCGCCGGTCAGGTTCGCCTGCCGTTTGCCAAACAACTCGCTGATCTTGCCCATGGCAGCCAGTTGCTCGGCTTCCCTCAGGTCCTTGTTGCCGTCCGATTTGCCGGCGCCGCTCTTCTCCCCTTCAGAAGGGTTGCGCTCGGCATTCCGCTCGCTGGACTGGCCCTGGGCGATCTCGGCGTTCTCTCCCCCCTGGGCCGTCTGGTCGCCCTGCTGGTCCGGGCGCAGCTTGCCTTGCCCCGGCGAGCGGTTGTCGGCGGATTCGCCCTTCTCGCCCTGTTTCCGGCCGCCGCCCGGCTTGCCGGCTTTGGAGGCGGTCTTGGCGCTCTCGGTGGTCTTCGCCTCCATCTTCAGCTTGGCCAGCATGTTCTGGAAAGCGTCGCGCATCTTGTCGAGCAGGCTCGAATCCGCGCCCGGCTCATCGCTCTTCTGATCCGCCTTGGCCCGTTCCTGGCCCTTCTCCCCGTTCCGCTCCGCCCCTTCGCCTTGCTTGCCGTCTCCGGGGGTAGCGCGCTCGCCTCCGGAATCCTCCTCCGTCTCGCCTTCTGCTTCCTCTTCGCCCTGGGCGGGAACGTCCCTCTGCTCGGCGCGGAGGGGATCCTCGGGCGCGTAAGCCGTCTCGTCAATCGAGCTCTGCGGAAGGGGTTGGGCCGTCTCGGGATCGACCTGGATACCAGTCTGCGGCGGCAGGTTCGGCGGGCGCTTCGCGGCCGGCTTGCGCGCCTCGGCCACCTGGCGCGGCTGGAAGAAACCGAACATCGACGCCAGGATCGGCGGCCGCAGGTCCAGGCTGCCGCGCACGCCGTAGCGGACGCCGAACAGGCCGCAGGCCATCAGGGCCACCGCCGCCGTCCGCGCCAGGAAGCGCGGCGCGCGCAGCGGGACCGCGGCTTTGGGCGTTATCGTCTCGCACAGCCGCGAGGCGCCCTGGGCCACGTACTCGCGCAAGGGTTCCGCCCCCCGGCCGTTGGCTTGCGGTCCGGCGAAGTACCAGCCGGAGGAGAGGAAATCGTTCAGCGCCAGCCGGCGGTCGACCTGCTGGGCCAACTGGTAGTCGGAAGGGATGCGCCGAAGCGCCCGGTACAGGCCCGCCAGAAAGCCGGCCGCGGCCAGCAGCGGCGGCCAGTACCAGTCCAGAATCTGCGTGCCCAGAATGAGCAGCAGGACGGCGCCGCCCAGCGCGATGCCCGCCGCGACGACGGCCTGATCGAGGATCACCGCCGCCACGGCCCGCCGCCGTGCCCGGCGGAGAAACTCACGAAGTGTGTCGAGATTCGGCAAGGTGGAACGATCTGGAGCGGGGGAACCGCGCGTCAGTCTCCATTATCCCGTGAGATAAGGCGTATGGTAAAGCGCGCCGGTTTCCCCTCACGGATGGGAGAACTCGTGGGCACGCGGAATCAGCTCGCGGTAGACGGCCTCCGGCAGGTCGGTGTGCCAGTAGCCCGCCCACCGGGCGTAGCCGGTCACGCCCAAAAAGAGCACGGCAATTCCGGCGGCCATGACCCACGCCGGCAACGCTGTCCGGCGCGGCAGCGAGAGAGCCAGCGCGCCTTCCACCGGGCAGACGGCCACGCACTCCAGGCATCCGGTGCACTCGGCCGAACCGATGGTGATCAGCTTGTCCACCTGGAGCTGCGAGGGACAGGCCCGCGCGCAGCGGGCGCAATCGATGCAAACCTCCGGCGACCGGCGGATGCGCGCCGGGCTGAGCTTCGCCACCAGTCCCATCAGCGCGCCGTAGGGACACAGGTAGCGGCACCAGAAATTGGGGATGAAGACCGAGGCCAGCACCAACCCGCCCACCACCACCGCGCCGGTCACGCTCAGGTAGCGGAAGAAGTTCAGCATCTTGACGTCGCTGATGACGCCGTACGGACCTTCCAGGAACGCGCGGATCTCGGCCGCGGACATGCTGCCCACGGCGTAAAGGAACAGCCCCAACAGGAGGTACTTGAGCCCCCGCAGGCCGATATCGGCCCAACGCGGCGGGAACCAGTTGCGGTGGAACGTCTTCCGCCCGAACTTCCACAGCCACTCCGACAGGGTGCCGAGGGGGCACAGCCAGCTACAGAACGCCTTGCGGAACACCAGCGAGATGGCCAGGAACGCCACCAGCAGAAACATCCCCGCCGGATGGAGGCGCGGAACCTCGCCGGTTTCGACGAAAGCCTTCAGGTTCATTAGCGAGGCGATGGGCAGCCAGCCCTCCACCCCCGGCGGCCGCCGGGCCCAGACCGGCGGGCCGCCGGTTTCGAAATGGCGCACGAACAGAACGAACTCGGTCCCGATCCACAGGTTCAGAGCCAGGAAGATCGCCTGCGCCGCCCGGCGCAGAGGCTGCGGCCATTCGCGCCCCCGCCGCCGGAGCGGTTTCCCTGCCCGCGAAGGGAGAGTGACTGGCTCGCGCACGGCCATCTGGCTCGAGCATAGGATGGCCGGGCCGAGTTCGCAGTGACCGCGGTCACTACGGGCGCGTCAGCGCGTCCGCCTCGGCGATGGTCCACGGCGGGATGGCGCCCGCCCGGCTGGCCACCAGCGCTCCGACGCGGTTGGCGAAATCGGCGATCCGCCCCACCGGCCAGCCCTCCCCGATCCCATGAATCAACGCCGCCGAGAAGGCGTCCCCCGCCCCCACCGTATCGGCCACCCGGACCGGGTACCCGGGAACCTCCACGTATTCGCCGCCAAGCAGCAGCGCGCATCCCTTCGCGCCCAGGGTCACCGAGACGCCCCGCAACTGGAACCGCGCGGCCAGCTCGCGCGTGAACCCCTCGATGGGCGCCGCTTCC
>CAYOTD010000163.1:0-9111 GCA_964406685.1 uncultured Solibacteraceae bacterium
TAGCACGGCCATGCGGCCGGCGTCGAAGACGTCGAACGGGCCTGCCACTACCTGGCCCCCGGCCGCTTTGGCGCGCGCGACCGTCTCGTCGACGCTGGTGACGTTGACATACAGCATCCAGTGCGGCGGAACGCTCTGCTTCAGCATGTCGTCGGTCAGCTTGTACATGGCGGCCGCTTCCAGCCCGGCCAGCTTGAACATGGTATAGGCGCGGCCTTCTGGCATTGGCATGTCGTCCGGTGTCCAGCCGAACAGACCGCCGTAGAATGACTTGGCCGCGGCGGGGTCGGTGGTCCCCAATTCGACCCAACAAAACGCGCCGGGAGCGTGCTTCTCGATTCCTGCCATTTGATTAGCCTCCTCTTACTGCGGGTGAGTCAATTCTATCTCAACCGGAGCCGTCATGCGCTTCAACTGCCCGCAGGCGGCATAGACGTCGAGCCCGCGGGGTTGGCGCAGGAAGCAGGGAACCGCGCGCCGCACGATCTGTTGAAACGCCACCACCCGCTCGGCAGGAGGCGCGTGGAAGGGAATGCCCGGCCCCGGGTTCAGGGCGATCAGGTTGACTTTGCACTTCAGGTTCGCGATCAGCCGCACCAACCGGCGCGCGTCGGCGTCGCTATCATTTACCCCGCCCAGCAGCACGTACTCGAAGGTCAGCCGTTCCCAGGGGCGCAGAGGATAAGCCCGGCAGGCCTCCATCAGGTCCTTCAGCGGGTACTTGCGCGTGATGGGCATCAATTCCCGGCGTTGCTCGTCGCTGGAGGCGTTGAGCGAGACCGCCAGCTTCGGCCGGTTGGGAAGCTGGCCCAATTCGACGATCCCGGGGACGATTCCGGCGGTGGAGAGCGTGATGCGGCGCAGCGAAAGGCCGATTCCCTCCGGGTCCGACAGAAGCCGCGTGGCCTTGGAGACACTGGGCAGATTGAGCAGCGGCTCGCCCATGCCCATCATGACCACATTGACTCTGGCCTGCCGGGGATCGAGCGAATGGGCGCGGGCGATGTGCAGCACTTGGCCTGCGATCTCCCCGGCCGTCAGGTTGCGCTCCAGCCCCAGCCGCGCGGTCAGGCAGAACCGGCAGTTGACCGAGCAGCCCACCTGGGTGGAGATGCAGAGCGTGTCGCGCGCCTCTTCCGGCATCAGCACCGCTTCCACCGTGCGGCCGTCTTCCAGTTGCAGCAGGTATCGGCGAGTGCCGTCGGCCCCTTCGAAACAGGCTACCTGTTCGGGCAGGCCGAAAGGATACTTGCCGGTCAGCCGCGTCCGCAGCGCGGCGGGCAGAGTCGAGATGCGGTCGATCGAATCCAGGCGCTGGCGGTACAGGCCCTCGTAGATCTGGCGCGCGCGATATCGGGGAGACTCCGGGCCAAGGGCTGCCTCGATTTCGCTAAGTTCCATTCCTAGAATGGGTTGCACCATCGGAAACAGTGTAACATGAGGCCCCGGAAATCCTCCGGAGTGCGGTAAAATGAAATTGTAGCTGGTCAACTCTGTGGGCTCCGATATTCAAAACCGCGACATCCAGACCACTGTCCTTGAAAACGGTCTGCGAGTGATCACCGAGCCGATGCCGCACGTGCGTTCGGTTTCCGTGGGAATCTGGATCCGTTCCGGATCGAGGCTGGAGACGCCCACCGAGACCGGCATTTCGCACTTCATCGAGCACATGCTGTTCAAGGGCACCGGCAAGCGCTCGGCAGAGGATATCGCCCGGTCAATTGACTCCATCGGCGGTAACCTCGACGCCTTCACTTCCAAGGAATTGGTCAGCTTCAACACCAAGGTGCTGGATGAGCACCTGCCTCAGGCCTTTGACATCCTCTCCGATATGGTGCTGGACCCAGCATTCCGTGCAGAGGACATCGAGAAGGAAAAGGGCGTCATCCTGGAAGAGCTGAAGATGGAGATCGACAATCCCGAGTACCTGGTCCACGAGATCTTCTGCTCGAACTTCTGGAAAGGTCACCCGCTCGGCAAGCCGATCCTGGGAACGCGCGAGACCATCCGCTCGTTTCGGCGCGAAACCCTTTGGGGCTACTTCCGGCGGATCTACGTCCCATCGAACATGATCGTTACGGCGGCGGGGAACCTGGAGCACGACCGGTTGACCGATCTCGCGCGGCGGCATCTCGGATCGCTCCCCTCCAGCGGAGCGGCGCCGCCTTCGCCGCAACCAGCCACGCACGCGCGCCTGGTCATGCGCGACAAGAGGTCGCTTGAACAGATCCACCTTTGCCTCGGCGTCCCCGCCTATCCGCTGCCGCACGAGAAGCGTTTCGTCTTCTACCTGCTGAACACCATGCTGGGCGGAGGGATGAGCTCTCGCCTGTTCCAGAATATCCGCGAGCGGCAGGGCCTGGCCTACGCGGTCTTCTCCGAGCTGAACCAGTATCGCGACAGCGGCGCGCTGATGGTGTACGCCGGCACCTCGGCCGAATCGGCCCCGAAGGTGGTTGAAGCGGTGGTCAAGGAGTTCCGCTCCCTCAAGCTGGACCTGGTGCCGGCCGAGGAGTTGCGCCGCGCCAAGGATCATCTGAAGGGCTCGCTGATGCTGGGCCTGGAATCCACCGCCAGCCGCATGGTCAACCTCGCCCGCCAGGAGCTGTTCTTCGGCCGCTTCTTCGGTTTGGACGAGTTGCTCGACAGCATCGAGGCCGTAACGGCGGAAGAGGTTCGGGAAGTGGCGCGGGACTGCTTCGACAGCCGTCACATCGCCGTGACGGTGCTGGGCCGGCTGGACGGCCTCAAGATCACGCGGGACGAGCTGGCCTGCTGAGCTCTGAGCGATAATGAACTGAGACTGGTGCCGATGACCCCCGTGCTGCGGTGCGCGCTCCTGCTGGCGCTGGCGACTTCCACGATCTTCGCGATCGACTTCGGCGCGCTCCAGCCGCAGGGCTACCTGAGCGACTTTGCCGCTGTGGTGGGGCCGGCGGAGCGCGCGGCGCTGGAGAGATATTGCGCCGCGGTCGAGCGAGCCACCGGCGCCCAGATCGCGCTGGTGACACTGCCCTCCCTCGGTGACGAGCCCATCGAAGATGTCGCCAACCTGCTGTTCCGCAGATGGGGCGTCGGTGCCAAGAGCAACAACGAGGGGATCTTGTTGCTGCTGGCAGTGGGCGAACGGCGGAGCCGGCTGGAGGTCGGCTACGGGCTGGAGCCGATCATCCCGGACGGTTTTGCCGGGGGCTTGCTACGCCAGATGCGGCCTGCTCTCCGGGAGCAGCACTATGGCGATGCCCTGCTGGCGGGGGCAAACGCGATTGGGAGCCGGATTGTTCAGGCCAAAGGCGCCCAGATCGGCTCGCCCGCGCCTGTTCCGCGCCGGCGGCCGGTCTCGATTCCCTGGCCCATGCTGTTCGGCGGCATCGGCCTGCTGTTCTGGATGCTGCGCGTCGGAGGGCGAGTGCGGGGCTATGGTCATTCCGGCAGCGGATTTCTTCCCGGCCTGCTCTTTGGCCAGGCATTAGGTCATGCGGCCGGCGGCTTCGACCACGGCCGCGGCGGTTTCGGCGGTTACGATTCCGGTGACAGCTTCGGGGGGTTTGGAGGAGGCGATTCGGGCGGAGGCGGCGCGTCAAGCGACTGGTGAGCGATGGAACGGATACTCAAGGAACTGGTCGACCGGTTGACCAAGACCTACCAGGATCGCCTGGTGTCGGTCATCCTCTATGGCTCGGCGGCTGTCGGCGACCATCACGGCCGCTTCAGCGACATCAACGTCTTTTGCGTGCTCAAGCAACTCACGCCGCGCGAACTGGAAGAGAGCGAGCCGGTCTTCCGCTGGTGGCGCGAGCACAACAATCCGGCGCCGCTGCTGATGAGCGAGCAGGAGGTCGTGGCGTCTACCGACTGCTTCCCTATCGAGTTTCGCGACATGAAGGAACGCCGCCGCGTGCTGGCGGGCGCGGACGTCGTGGCGGAACTGGAGATCGGCAACTCACACTACCGGGCGCAGGTGGAGCATGAGTTGCGCGCCAAGCTGCTGCGGCTGCGCCAGAAGGCGGCGGGCGTTCTGTCGGACCGGAACCTGTTGCTGCGCCTGCTGATGGATTCGCTCTCCACTTTCTGCACGCTGTTCCGCCACGCCCTTGTGCTGGCCGGCGGCGAGCCGGTGTACGAAAAGCGAGTGGTGGTGGAACGGGCCGCGTCGCGGTTTGGAATCGATCCGGCAACGTTCGCGGCACTGCTCGACCTGCGCGAGATGAAGGCCAAGCCCCGTGAGGTCGAGCCCCGAAAGCTGTTCGAGCAGTATCTCAACCAGATCAACGCGGTGGTTGACGCGGTCGACCGCTTGCACAAGTGAGGACACGATGAAGGTTGCTTTGATTATTCTGGGAATCCTGTTGGCGATCGGCCTGCTGTTCGGCGGCAAGCTGGTCGGAACTCGCAACCAACTGGTAGTCGAGCGGGAGGCGATCAACGGCTCCTGGGCGCAGGTCGACGTCGCGCTTCAGCGCCGTGCGGACCTGATCCCCAACCTGGTGGAAACCGTGAAGGGATTCGCCGCGCAGGAGCGGAGCGTTCTTGAATCGGTGGCCAACGCCCGGGCGGCGCTGGTCGGAGCCCGTACTCCGCGGGAGAAGATCGAGGCCAACGGCCGGCTGGATACCGCACTGGCGCGTTTGCTGGTGGTGGTGGAGAACTACCCCAACCTGAAATCGAACGAGAACTTCATGCGCTTGCAGGACGAGTTGGCCGGCACCGAGAACCGCATCGCGGTCGAGCGACGCAAGTACAACGAGACCGTGCAGCGCTACAACACATCCATCGACCTGTTCCCGAACAACATTGCCGCCGTCCTGTTCGGTTTCCAGCGCAACGATGCCTACTTCCGCGCCGACGCGGGCTCTCGCCAGGCGCCGCAGGTGAAGTTCTGACAGACCCGAGACTCGCGCCCCGCACGGGTAGATGAGTCCAGGGCGCATCCTGTATCCTATTGGATGGTTTTCCGATGCGCTTGGGACAGATTCGCTGGAACAACGAGGTTACTGCTGCCATCTTCGAAGGCGGTTTCGCGCGGCCGGTGCCCGATCACACGCTGTATGACCTGATCCGGCGGAGCGAAATCGATCACGTCCCGCTCACCGAGTTGGCCCGGCAGCAGGCCAGCTCGCACCGCGAGGCGGCTCCGGCGATGATCCCCATCCATCCACGCGAAGTATGGGGTTGCGGCGGGACCTACGCCCCGGTGGGAAGTCCGGCTTCTCAGGCGCGTCCAGTCATCTTCTTCAAAGGGACGGCGCGAAACTGCGTTGGGCCGGGTAAGCCCATTGGCCTTCGTCCCGATAGCAGCGTTACCATTCCGGAACCTGAGTTGGCCGTGCTACTGGGCGGACGGGGTTCTGTGCTGGGGTTCACGCTGGCCAACGACGTGACGGCATGGGACCTGGCCGACGAGAACCCTCTCTATCTCCCGCAGGCCAAGATCTTCAACGGTTCTTGCGCCCTGGGACCGTACTTCGTCACACCCGACGAACTGACTGACCCCTACTGCCTGGAGATTTCATGCACGGTCCAGCGCGATGGCACGACCGTTCTCTCCGATTCCGCTTCGACGTCGAATCTGAATCGCTTGATCCCGGCGCTGGTGGAGTACCTGATTTGCGGCAATCCGGTCCCTTCCGGTTCGGTCTTGCTGACCGGCACGGGCATCACCGTTGGCCGTGAAACCGCTCTGCTGGCTGGCGATGTCGTGTCCATCCGCGCGGATGGCCTGGGCGAACTCTCGAATCCGGTTGTCGCGGTCTGAAGGCGCGTTGGGCGCCCGGCTCCGCACTCAGAACATGTACAGCGCCATGCCGGCCGGTTCTTCGGTCGCACCCACCGCAACCTCTTCGCGTTCCTTGACCTGCCGGCAGTAGATGCCGGCGTCGCCCAGGTAAACTTCGAGTTCGGCGGGGCGGGGAAGCGTACCCTGGATGACGAGCTCCGCCATCGGATCCTCGATGTACTTCTGCAATGCGCGGCGCAGCGGGCGCGCTCCGTAGCTGCGGTCCCCGCAGGTCTTCTCCAGGATGTACTTCTTGGCGTCGTCGGCCAGCCGGACGGAGATCTGCTTGGCCACCAGGTTCTGGTTGATCTGGCCCACCAGCAGGTCGATGATCTTCAGCAGATCTTCGTCGAGCAGGGACGTGAACAGGATCACCTCGTCCAGGCGGTTGAGGAACTCGGGATTGAAGGCCCGCTTCACTTCCGTCATCACCTGGTCCTCGACCTTCGAGGCGATGCCCGACGCCGATGGCGCGGAGAAGCCGAGCTGGGACTTCTTGTCCAGGTGGCGCGCGCCCAGGTTCGACGTCATGATGATGATCGTGTTCTTGAAGTCGACCGTGTTGCCCAACCCGTCGGTCAACTGGCCGTCTTCAAACACCTGCAACAGGATGTTGTAGACGTCCGGGTGCGCCTTCTCTATCTCGTCCAGCAGGATGATCGAATAGGGCTGGCGCTTGACGCGCTCGGTCAACTGCCCGCCCTCTTCGTAGCCCACGTATCCAGGGGGAGAGCCGATGAGCTTGGAGACCGAATGCTTCTCCATGAACTCGCTCATGTCGAAGCGGACCAGCGATTTCTCGCTGCCGAACAGGAACTCGGCCAGAGCCCGCGCCACTTCGGTCTTTCCCACGCCCGTGGGCCCCAGGAACAGGAACGAGCCGGCCGGGCGCTTGGGGGACTTCAGACCCGCGCGCGACCGGCGAATGGCCCGCGCCAGTGCCCCGATGGCTTTGTCCTGGCTGATGATGCGCTTGTGCAGCTCTTCCTCAATGCGCAGCAGCTTTTGGACTTCCTCTTCCTTGATCGAGGTCATCGGCACGCCGGTCCAGCGCGCCACCACATCCTCGATATCGTCCTTGCCCACTATGCCGGTGGAGGTGTCGTCCAGGTTGTACTTCTCGCGCAGCACGCGGAGGTTCTCGCGTTCCTTGCGCTCCTCGTCGGAGTAGAACCGTGCCTTCTCGAACTCGTGGTTGGCGATGGCGTTTTCCATGCGGTGGACGATGAACTTGATCCGCTTCTGGATCTCGGCCACGTCGTTGGGAACGGTGGTCTGGCGCAGCTTGACGCGCGCCCCCGCCTCGTCGATCAGGTCGATGGCCTTGTCGGGCAGGAAGCGGTCGGGGATGAACCGCACGCTGGTGAATACCGCCGTCTCCACCGCGTCGTCGGTGTAGGCGACGGCGTGAAACTTCTCGTAGCGCTCCTTGATGCCGAACAGGATCTTGATGGCGTCAGCCTCGGTGGGAGGCGGCACCTTGACGGCCTGGAACCGGCGCTCCAGAGAGCGGTCCTTCTCGATCGACTTGCGATACTCGCCCGGCGTGGTGGCGCCGATGCATTGGATCTCCCCGCGCGACAGCGCCGGCTTGAGGATGTTGGCCGCGTCGAGGGAGCCTTCGGCCGAGCCGGCGCCCACCAGCGTGTGCAGCTCGTCGATGAAGATGATGGCGTTCTGGTTCTCCATCAACTCCTTCATGATGGTCTTGAGCCGCTCCTCGAACTGGCCGCGGTACTTCGTGCCGGCCACGATCAAGGACAAATCCAGCGCCAGGATACGCTTGTCGGAGAGGAACGAGGGCACGTCGCCGTCGGCGATGCGCTGCGCCAGGCCCTCGACGATGGCGGTCTTGCCCACCCCCGGTTCGCCGATGAGCACCGGGTTGTTCTTGGTGCGGCGGCACAGGATCTGGACGACGCGTTCGAGCTCATAGTCGCGCCCGATCAGTGGGTCGAGCACGCCGTCCATGGCAGATTGCGTAAGGTCCCGGCTGAACTCGTTCAGCAGCGAGCTCTCTTTGGGTCGGCTGGTGGACATCTTCTCCGAACTGGAGCGCGCAATCTCCTCCCGCACCTGCGACAGGCGAAGCCCGCGCTCATGCAGGATCTCGGCGGCCAGGCACTTTTCCTCCCGCAGAAGTCCGAGCAGCAGGTGCTCGGTGCCGATGTGCTTGTGGCTGAGCCGCTCGGCTTCCTCCGCGCCGTAGGCCAGCACGCGCTTGCACTCGTGGCTGAGGGGCAGATCCACCGACGTAGAGACCTTTTCGCGCACCGTGGTGTTGGCCTCGATCTGTTTGCGAATCGACTCGATGGCCGCCTGCGAGCGGAGAAACCGGTTGGCCAGCGCCTTGTCTTCCCGGAGACGCCCCAGCAACAGGTGTTCGGTCTCGATGTAGGGACTGCCGAACTGGCTTGCCTCGTAGCGGGCGAAGAAGATGACTCGTCGCGCCTTCTCGGTGTAGCGTTCAAACATACTCGCTCCCCATTTTGGATGTTCCTACGGGACTGAGGGCTCCATCCTCGATCTTCAATACGCGGTCGGCCCGCCGTGCAAAGCCGAGGTTGTGCGTCACGAAAACCGAAGTCAACCGGTGCGTCCGGTGTAACTCATCGACCAGGTCCAGGATCATCTCGCCCGTTTTCTGATCCAGATTGCCGGTGGGCTCGTCGGCCAGCAGCAGCGCCGGCGAACCGATCAGCGCCCGGGCTAGGACCACCCGCTGTTGCTCGCCGCCGGAGAGTTCTCCGGCGCGGTGCGCTGCCCGCGCCTTCAGGCCGACCTCTTCCAGGCGCGCCAAGGCCGTCGGCCGGGCTTCCTCGCGGCGGATGCCGCGCACCAGCAGCGGCATCATGACGTTTTCGAGCGCGGTGAACTCGGGCAGCAGGTAGTGGATCTGCCAGACAAAGCCGATGGCGGCATTGCGGAAATCGGCCAACTGGCGCTCCGACATCTCGGCGATGTCTTTCTCACCAAAGAAGATGCGTCCCTCCGTCGGCCGGTCCAGCCCGCCCAGCAAGTGGAGCAACGTCGACTTGCCCGCCCCCGACTCTCCCACCAGCGCCAATCTCTCTCCACGCGCCACTTCGAGGTTGATCCTGTCCAAAACGGTCAGGTCGCTCTCTCCCGACCGGTATCTCTTGGTCAACCCGACCGCGCGAACGAGCGATCGGGCTTCAATATCCGGCTCCAAAGCGCTCCTCTTCTTCTACGCTACCATGAGCGCGGCGGCATGCGCCGAAGGTGGGAGACTACGAGAGCGCTTGCCCCCTGGGCTGACACAAACAGTTAAGACACTGTTCGCCGTTCGCTGAGAATTACTCGACCGGCCATAC
>CAYOTD010000164.1:0-2125 GCA_964406685.1 uncultured Solibacteraceae bacterium
CACCCTGGAAACCCGCGCGGCCGACGCGGCCGTGGTGCCGATCGAGAACACCCTGCACGGTTCGGTGCACGAGAACTACGACCATCTTCTGCGGTTCAACTTCCCCATCGTCGCCGAGACCAGCGTGCGCATCGTGCACAACCTGATCGCTCCGCCGGGAGTGCCCTTCCCGCGCATCCGGCGGGTCTACTCCCACCCCGTGGCGCTGAACCAGTGCCTGAAGTTCTTCGAACGCCACCCCCGGCTGGAGCGGGTTCCTTTCTACGACACCGCCGGCAGCGTGAAGATGCTGATGGAGGAACGGCCGGAGAACGCCGCGGCCATCGCCTCGTCGGTGGCCGCCGGTATCTACGGCGCCACGATCCTGAAGCGCTCGATCGAGGACGACCGGCAGAACTTCACCCGGTTCTTCCTCCTGCGCCGCCCGGAGAACGCGCCGCCCCTGCCTAAGCAGACCTCCGGCAAGCGGAAGTGGAAAACCTCCCTGGTCTTCACCACGCACAACGTTCCCGGCACGCTGTTCCGCGCTCTCGGGGCCTTTGCGCTGCGGGACGTGAACCTGCTGAAGATCGAATCCCGTCCGCTGCGCGGCAAGCCGTGGGAGTACCTGTTCTACGTCGACCTGATCGGGCGCATCGACGATCCGCGCCTGAAGAACGCCCTGGGCCACCTGGGCGAGTTGGCCGACTTCCTGCGCGTGCTGGGCTGCTATCCGCAGGGAGACTGAACCTCCCCGGTGGGAAGCCCCGGTTGGAGTATACTGGTCCCCGGATTCCAGTTTCGGTTGGAGAGGTCCGAAACATGACAAGACGATTCTGCCTGGCGCTGTTGGCGTGCGTGTTGGGAGCCGGTTCCGCTTCGCTTCTTTCGGCCGCTCCCAAGGGAGGACCCAAGGGTCCGCCGCCGCGTTTTGAGATGCGGGGACACATCGAAGGATTTGTAAAAGGCCGGTCCGCGGTGGTCCGGATCAGCGGACGGGCCGAGCGCAGCGCCTCCGTTCGCTCCGACGGTACGTTCCTTTTTCGCAGCCTCCCGCCGGGAAGTTACTCCGTGCGGCCCGAGTCGCGCCACTATCGCTTTTCGCCCACGTTTCACACCGTGGCTCTGACCAACCACGACGTAGCCGGGGTGCATTTCACGGCGCACCTCCACGAACCGCCCAAGCCGCCCAGAAGATAACTAGAGCTTGCCGTTGAGGAACGCCAGGATCTCGCGGCGACCCTCCGCCGTCTCCTGGTGTCCCACCGGATAGCGCAGCAGCTTCCAGTTGTCGGGGCGGCCGGCGGCGGCGTAGACGCGCTTCAGTTCCGCGTCGATGCGGTCGAGTCCCGCCACCGGAGTCAGTGCGTCGAGAGTGCCCGCCAGGCTCAGGTGGGCGCGCGGAGCGATCAGCGCATTGATCTGTGCGGTGGTGAAGTGTTTCAGCAGCGACGGCACGTAGTAGTAGATACCGTGGCCCTTCAGGTTTCCGGTCTCCATCAGCGCCTGGAAATCGGTCAGGCAGCAAAGATCGACGGTGACCTTGACGCGCTCGTCCAGCGCCGCCACCCACCAGGCCATCGTACTGCCCATCGACAGGCCGAGCGTAGCGATGCGGGCGGGGTCGACCTCCGGGCGGGAAACCAGGTAGTCGATGGCGCGGAGCGAGTCGTAGACCATCATGCCCCACAGCACCCGGCCCTCCCACAGCATCTGCTTGAAGACGTCCAGCTCGGTCCTGGTGGCGCGCTCTCCGAAGACCCACGTGTCGATGCACAGGACGCAGTAGCCCTGCCCCGTCAGGGCATCCGCATAGGGCGGGCTCTGAAGCTGCTTGCGGCCGCGGATCAGCTCCTCCTTCCCCAGCTTGTACTCGCCGCCGTGGGCGTGGTTGTACAAAACCGCGGGCATCCGCCCCTTGGCTTCCTTGGGCCGCACAAACCAGGCCGGCACGGGCTCCAGCCCGTTCAGGTCCAGTTCCAGCTTTTCGAGCAGATAGCCGGGGCGCTCTTCGGTGGAGAGCGAGCGGGCCGTCGCCCTCCGGTGGCGGGGCGGCAGATCGCCCAGCAACTGGTACAGCAATCCCCGGCTCCGGACCGGCGTGGAACCCGCCGCACGAGTGGTAGCCATCGCCATTCCTCCCGGA
>CAYOTD010000164.1:2135-9086 GCA_964406685.1 uncultured Solibacteraceae bacterium
GATCTCCTCCGCATGGTGCTTTCCTATCTGGGACGGAAGCCGAAATTGGCCAGGCCCACCTGGTTGCCGCCGTCGATACGGAATCCGAACTTGCCGGCGGTAAAGTTGCGGGCCGGGTCTTCCCAGGCGTCGAGCACCTCCCACTTGCCGCCGCGCTGCACGCTGTGCACAACCTTGGTGGGGGAGATCTCGATCCTCAGCGTGTATTCGCTCTCGCTCTCCAGCCGCGGCTCGGCCACCTTCGCCAGATCGATGGTCTTGCCGTTAATCACGTCCTTGCGGAAGAAGAGCTTCTTCTCGAGCTGGAACAGCATGTGGTTGCGCGCGTCGCGGAAGCCGACGAACCACTCCAGCCGGCGTCCCCGAAGACGTCCGATCTTGAACTCGAAGACGCCATGGACGGGTTGCGTCTTGAAGGTGACGTACCCTCCGCCGCGGCGCGACATCCAGGGCCCGTCCTGGGCCCAGCCGCCGGGTTGGTCCCACGATTCCATGCCCGCCGCCGCCGCGGTAACCTTGGGGACGCTCGGCACTTTCAGCGGCGTCAGCGCAATCGGGATCGGCTTGGTCTCGCCCGACACCAGTTGCACGGTGGCCACCCACTCCTGGTGGTTGGGCGCCGAAGCGACGATGGTGTAGGTGCCTTCGGGAAGACTGATCGAGGTCCCGTGAACCTGGCGGGGCTGGGCTTCGTCGGAGCGCTTGACCATGATACGTGCCCCGGCCGGCGTCACGCTGAACTGGATCGTGCCGGGCAACACCGCCATTCCGAACTCCGCTCCGCCGATTTCCAGGGTTTCGCCGGGCCGGAACTCCTTGCGGACCGGCTTGCCGGCGTAGCGGTCGCGCTTAAGCTCGACGGTGTGCTCTCCCGGCGGAACGTTGGAGGACTGGAACGTGCCATCGGAGTACACCAGCCCCAGCGGGTTGCCGTCCACCAGCACCTGCGCGCCGGGCACGGCGCCCCTCAATCGGATGCCCGCCACCTTGGGGACGGGCGCCATCTTGAACTCGACCAGGGTCTCCTCGCCCTTGCGGATCTGGACCTTCTGCGCCGGCACGTCCTGGAAGCCTTCCTTGGCCACCTTGACCGCGTACTCGCGCACCGGCAGGGCCGGAATGCGCAGAGAGCCCCGCCGTTGCGTCTTGGCGCCCGGTATCACTCTTCCGTTCAGCAGGACGCTGACGCCCTCCTCCCCCGTACTCACCACCAGCGTTCCGGCGTTGAGGTCGAGTTTGAGGTAGGCGGTCAGCATCGGCGCCGGGCTGAAGCCGGCCACCAGTTTCCGCTGGTCCTTGCCCTCGCCGAGGGTCAACTCGTGGTCGCCGGGAGACGGGTTCGGGATCGCCAGGCCCTCCGGACTGGCATCGCCGGCCGGCTGGCCGTCAAGCGCCACCTTCAGGGACGAAGCGCTGGTGTGCAGCCGCGCCGCATTGCCGGCGCCGCTGACCAGCACCGCCAGGAAGTTCTTGACGGTGATCGGAGGAGAAACCACCGGCGCCTGGCCCGGGATGACCTCAAAGCTGAACGTCGCTTCCCCGCCCTTGCCGGCCACCGCGACGGTATGCTTGCCGGGACCGAGCCGTTCCAGCACAAGCTGGCCCTGCTGGAGTTCTCCCGCGGGCTGTCCGTCCAGGGTCACCTGGGCCGCCTCAAGATCGGCGTACAGTTTCACTTGAAGCGGGGAAGGCTGTAGTGTCAGGTTCACCTTAGGCGGCGCGCCGGGGCCCACCGTGATCCGGGTGGCGGCGGTCTCGAAGCCGTCCAGCAGCGCCTGCACCTGGTAGCTGCCGGGCGCCAACTCCACCTGGCAGTTGGACTTGCAGCGGGCCTCGTCGTTGATGCGGATCTGCGCTCCCGCCGGCGTGGTCGCAAACTGCACGGCGACGACGCCCGGCGCCGGTTTCTGGACGGTCCTCCGCAGCGTGAAAACCAGGCCGCCGAAGGCGACCAGCCCGATCGCGCCTCCGATCATCAGGGCGCGCTTCCAGGCCGATCCGGCCGCCGCGGGCGGTGGCGCCTGCGGCACGGGCGCAACCGGCGGTGGGCCGCCGATCGGCCCCGGCGCCGCCTCCGGCATCACACCGGTGGGAAACGTCGCCGGGGTTGGGGTCTGCGCCATCTGGGGTTCCGGCGTGTAAGGAGGCGGAGTCCCATAGGGGTACGTCTGAGCCATCGGCGGCGGCGGTGCGGCCGGTATCGGGCTCTGGGCCGCCGCGGGAACGCCGCTGGGGGGCGTGGGAGGAGTCGAACCGGATGCGCCCGCCTGCTTCAGCTCCATCCCGCGCGTCAGAATCTTCTGCTTCACCTGCGCCACGGCAGCTTGCACGGCGGCGTCGTTGGGCGCCTGCTGGGAAATGGCCTCCAGACGGTAGAACAGCATCTTGAGTCCCGCCAGATCGGGAACGGTGGTAACGTCATGCTCCAGGAGCTGCAATTCCAGAAGCGCGCCGGAAGAGTCTCCACCGGATCCGTAAGGACTGTTCTGCTGGTCCACACACCCTCCTTCAGGCCCAAGCCTGCGGGCTAAATCGCCAATCGACAGCTTTCTTCGAAAAGATTATGCCATGATGCCCCCGGCTGGCGTGCGCATTTGTTGTATGATGCCGCCGGGGAGCAGGCGATGACCAGACGAGACGCATTGCGGGCGGCGGCCGGCGGCTTGGCGTTGCCCGGAGAGATCCCGCGCGTGCGCATCGGCGGGCGGGAGTTCTCCCGGCTGATTGTGGGCGGAAACCCGGT
Source organism: uncultured Solibacteraceae bacterium (assembly GCA_964406685.1). Taxonomy (GTDB): domain Bacteria; phylum Acidobacteriota; class Terriglobia; order Bryobacterales; family Bryobacteraceae; genus JACQZT01. The sequence goes on from CAYOTD010000164.1 coordinate 4,879, forward strand.
GAGCGGCAATTCCCACCAATCCGGCCAGGCCAGCCGCGAGATGCGCGACTACTTCTCCGCCGAAAACGTCAAGCGCCTGCTGCGGGACTGCGAGCGGGCGGGAATCAACACGTGGCAATCGCGCGGCGACCGCCATATCATGCGCCTGCTGAACGAGTACCGCCTGGACGGGGGCAAGATCCAGTGGGTGGCGCAGACCGCCTCGGAGTTGGCCGACATCCCGCGCAACATCCGCGAGTGCGCCGCTCTGGGAGCGGCGGGCGTATACCATCACGGCTCGGCCACCGACTCGATGTGGAAGTCCGGCAGAATGGACGAGCTCCGCGCGCGGCTGAAAGCCACACGCGACGCCGGGGTGCTCGTCGGCCTGGGCACGCACATCCCCGAAGTGATCGATTTCTCCGAGTCCGAGCACTGGGACGTGGACTTCTATATGACATGCTTGTACAATCTCAGCCGCTCGAAGGAGGAAGCCGCCCGGCTGGCCGGGCGCGCCGTCGACGGCGAGCTGTTCTGGGAGCCGGACCGCGTCGAGATGCTCAAGCGCGTGCGCCATTCCCGCAAGCCTTGTCTGATCTTCAAGGTGTACGGCGCCGGACGCCGCTGCGCCTCCGCCGCCGACATGGAGGCGGCCTTGATGCAGGTATTCCGGTACGCCAAGCCGTCGGATTGCGTCGTCATAGGGATGTTCCCTAAGCACAAGGAGCAGGTGCGGGAGAATTGCGCGCTTCTGCTCCGCGCCGCCCGCGCCGGTTCGTAAGCAGCCTCCATGACCGCCCGGTTTATCCTGGTGTTGAGCATCGCCATGGACACTGTCGCGCAGCAACAGGGATGGAACCCGCACGAAGGCGGGGAGTTGAAATACCGTGTGCAGATCCGCTTCGGCAAGGAGCCGGACACCATGCCCGCGGGATGGGAATTCGGGCGCGTTTCGGCCGCCGCCGCCGACTCCGCCGGCCGCGTCTTCGTCTTCCACCGCAACCTGAAGATCGACCCGCTGATCGTCTTCGACGCCGCCGGCCGTTACCTCCGCTCGTGGGGCAAAGGCGAGTTCACCAATCCCCACGCGGTGCGCATCGACCGCGACGACAACCTCTGGCTGATCGACGCCGGCTCGCACCAGGTCCTCAAGATGACCGGCGAGGGCCGGCCCCTGATGACCCTCGGCGTCAAAGGCCAGCCGGGAGCCGACGCGCGCACCTTCAACCGGCCCACGGATATCGCCTTCGCGGCCAACGGGGATTTCTACGTCTCGGACGGCTATGGCAACTCGCGCGTGGTGAAGTTCTCCGGCAAAGGCGAGTACCTGCTCGACTGGGGAAGGAAAGGCTCGGGCCCCGGCGAGTTCAACCTCCCCCACCAGGTGCAGACCGATTCCAAGGGCCGCGTCTGGGTCAGCGACCGGGAGAACAACCGCATCCAGTGCTTCGACGCCGATGGCAAGTTCCTGAAACAGTGGAACCACCTGGGCGCCACCCAGGGCCTGAAGATCACCCCCGACGGCCAGATGTGGATCATCACCCACCGCAACAACATCGAGAACGTGACCTACGACACCCTCGCCGGCCGCATCATGAAGATCGACATCGAGACGGGCCGCATCCTGGGCTCGATGGAAAGCCCCGGCCACTGGATCGACGTAACGCCCAAAGGCGAGATCTTCATCGGCAGCCTGACGGGCAACGTCTTTCGCTGGTACCCGGGGTGGCTGTAGAGCGCCGTCCCGGCTTGACGCCCCCCGCCGGCGAATTCAATACTGAGATGCAGCCGGCAAATCATGAAGACTTCGCTGCCCGAAGTCCACGCCAGTGTCCTGACCGCCTCGCCCTCGATCTGGAAGCGGATGTTCGCCTTCGCCGGACCCGCCTACCTGGTCAGCGTGGGCTATATGGACCCGGGCAACTGGGCCACCGACCTGGAGGGCGGCGCGCGCTTCGGCTACGAGCTGCTGTGGGTGCTCGTCATGTCGAACGCCATGGCGATCCTGCTCCAGACGCTCAGCGCGCGGTTGGGCATCGTCAGCCGGCGCGACCTGGCACAGGCCTGCCGCCAGACCTACCCCAAACAGATCGCCTGGGCGCTGTGGGTATTGTGCGAGGTGGCCATCGCCGCCTGCGACCTGGCCGAGATCCTGGGCGCGGCCATCGGTTTCAACCTGCTCTTCAAGATCCCGCTGCTGGCGGGCGTGGCCATCACCGCCGCCGACACGCTGCTGATCCTGTGGTTCAGCCGTTTCGGCATCCGCATGATCGAAAGCATCGTGCTGGCACTGATCACCGTCATCGCCGGCTGCTTCGCCGTGCAGATGTTCCTGGTCAAGCCGGCGGTGGGTGAGATCTTCAACGGCCTGATTCCCCGCCTCAGCGACCAGAGTCTTTACGTCGCCATCGGCATCCTGGGCGCGACCGTGATGCCCCACAACCTGTACCTGCATTCCGCCCTGGTGCAGACCCGCCGCATCGGCCCCACCGACAAGGACAAACGCATCGCCTGCCGCTACAACCTGGTCGATTCCGTGGTCGCGCTCAACGGCGCGCTGTTCGTCAACGCGGCCATTCTGGTCGTGGCCGCGGCCGTCTTCTTCAAGAACGGCATCGCGGTCACCGAAATCCAGCAGGCCCACCTGCTCCTGGCTCCGCTGGTGGGGACGGCCATGGCCGGCGTGTTGTTCGCCGTGGCGCTGCTGGCCGCCGGCCAGTCCTCCACTCTGACCGGGACGATGGCCGGCCAGATCGTAATGGAAGGCTTCCTCAACTTCCGCATGAGGCCCTGGCTGCGGCGTTTCATCACCCGGATGGTGGCCGTGATCCCGGCCGCGGCGACGATCTATGTGGCGGGCGAGCAAGGGACTTACCGCCTCCTGATCCTGAGCCAGGTCATCCTCAGCATGCAGTTGCCCTTCGCCGTGATCCCGCTGATCCATTTCACCGGCGACCGCCGTCGCATGGGCGCCTTTGCCAACCCCGGCTGGCTGAAACTGGTGTCCTGGACGGCGGCGGCCGTCATCGTGGCCCTCAACATCCGCCTGGTCTGGGTCACACTGGCCGGCTGGCACCAGACGGCGGGCTGGCCGCTGTTACTGGTGACGATTCCGCTGGTGGCGGTGTTGCTCGTGCTGCTGGCGTGGGTCAGCTTTGAACCGGTCCTGCCCGGCTGGCTCCGGCGGCTCGGCCGAGTGCCGGTCACCACCCCCGCGGCCGCGGCGGCGGACATCCGGATGCCCGAGTATCGGCTGATCCTGGTGCCCGTGGACCACACCGAGCGCGATGCCGAGGCGGTCGGCCACGCGGCCTCCCTCGCCAAGGTTCACTCGGCCCGGCTCCACCTGGTGCATGTCGAAGAGGGGGTTACCAGCCAGATGTATGGCGCCGACGCCTCGACCGAAGAGGTCGCCGTCGGGCACGCCTATCTGGAAGGTATCGCCCAGTCACTGCGGGAGAACGGGGTGGAGGCCGAATACACCGTGGCGCACTCTTCCGAGCCCGCGCGCGAGATCGTCCGCTGCGCCCGCCAGCTCCGCCCGGACCTGATCGTCATGGGCGCCCACGGGCATAAGGGCTTGAAAGACTTGATCTTCGGCACGACCATTGCCGGAGTGCGTCACGACTTGGACATACCGATATTGATCGTCGGGAAGGACCGGATCCGATGAGGCAGCCTGTCCCGCGGATGTGTCCCTGCAACCCATCCGGTGGGGCTCGCCGGCGGTCCGGCTTCCGGTTTTCAAACACTTAGAGCCTGGTTTCCGTTGGCACTTCGAGTGCACAGGTGTTTGGTGGACCCTCTCATGCGCCGCTTCTATCCAGCCCTGTTGCTCCTGGTGATGGCGGCGGGAACGTCTCTGGCCGCGACGCTGGAAAAGCTGAGCCTCGACGAGATGATCCAGAAGTCCACCTCCATCGTCCGGGGGACGGTGATCGGCTCGCGGGTCTCCCAGCGTGGCCCACTGTACTATACCCACTGGCGGATCCGGGTCTCCCAGCGCTGGAAGGGCGAGGCGGCCTCCGAAGTGGAGGTCTCCACTCCCGGCGGCGCCATGAACGGCGTCCGGCAGCTCTTCCCGGGCGTCCCGGTACTGGCCGAAGGCAGCGAGTACGTGTTCTTCCTCTGGGCCGGCGCTAACAGGCTGAACCAGATCATCGGCCTGAGCCAGGGGCTGTTCGATCTGAAGCTGGATGGCACGGGTTCCCCGCTGTTGAGCCGCCCGG